>DATJOV010000462.1:0-9169 GCA_035506735.1 Acidimicrobiales bacterium
TCCGGGTGCCCGGCGTTGCCTACCCAATCGCGAACGAGGCCACTGCGGCGGCAGCGTTGCGCGTGCTGAGCCTTGTCGGCGGTTCTGATCGAGGACCTCGACGTCGGCCGTCGATCTGCAGGCCGACGTCCGAGTGGGGTATCCCAGGCGGCGCCACCGACGACATCACCGCCCGGCGTGCCTGCCTCGTGTTCGCTTTGCAGGAGTGACGGCGATGACAAGCAGGCCGAGGCCGATCGACCCGGTGCACAGCCAATCGGGCCAAGCGATCGTCCGCGACACCTGCGATGCCGAATGCTCGGCAAAGCCGTAGATCCCCGCTGCAAGGAGCAAGGCTCCAACCGAGATCGCAACGATGGAGCCGGTCGTGCCGTACATCCATCCAGAGCGCACGCTTCGGACGATACGCCGGCGCCGCCGTGCTCGCTGCCTCACGTGCCCGGGATCGCGTCCCTTGGCCACGCCGCGGCACGACCCGTATGGCGAGGAGAGTGCCCGACGGGCCGTGCTCGCCTCTCGGCCCAGGTGAGGAAACCGCTCCTCACCTGGGCCTTTCCGTGGAGGCGATGGGACTCGAACCCACGAACCTCTTGACTGCCAGTCAAGCGCTCTACCAGCTGAGCTACGCCCCCTGGGTGGGCACCGACGTTACCAGCCCCGTCGCCGGGACCCGGCCCACGGCCCCCGGGGCTCCCGGGGCCGTCCTCCCTGGTGGGTGGCGGGGGGGACCTGGCCGCCTCCGTACAATCGGGGGATGGCGCGGGCCTACGACGTCCAGGCGATCGAGCAGAAGTGGCAGCGGCGCTGGGCCGACAGCGGCCTGTACGAGGTCGACCTGGACGACCCCCGGCCGGTCCAGTACGTGCTGTGCATGTACCCCTACCCGAGCGGGGCCGCCCACCAGGGCCACGTCCGCAACTACACCTTCGGCGACCTGCTGGTGCGGCACCGCACCATGCGGGGTTTCGCCGTCCTGAGCCCCTTCGGCTTCGACTCCTTCGGCCTGCCGGCCGAGAACGCCGCCATCCGCACCGGGGAGCACCCCCGGGTGTTCACCGAGGCCCGCATCGCCGAGCTCAAGGCGAGCGTCCAGCGCCTGGGGGTGGCCGTCGACTGGCGCCGGGAGATCCGCAGCCACGACCCCTCCTACATCCGTTTCAACCAGGTCATCTTCCTCCGCCTGCTCCGGTCGGGCCTGGCGTATCGGGCCGAGGCCCCCGTCAACTGGTGCCCGGGGTGCCAGACCGTCCTCGCCAACGAGCAGGTCCTGGCGGACGGGACGTGCGAGCGCTCCGGGGACCCGGTGGTCCAGCGCGACCTGGAGCAGTGGTTCTTCCGCACCACCGCCTACACCGACGAGCTGCTCGAGGCCCTGGACGGCCTGGACTGGCCCGAGCGGGTCAAGACCATGCAGCGCAACTGGATCGGCCGCTCCGAGGGGGTGGAGTTCGACCTGCCCGTGGTGGGGGCCGGGGACGACGTCGTCCTCCGGGTCTTCACCACCCGGCCCGACACGAGCTTCGGGATGACCTACGCCGTGGTGGCCCCCGAGCACCCCCTGGTGGAGCTGCTCACCACCGGGGCCCAGCGGGCCGAGGTGGAGGCCCTGCGCACCACGGCCGCGGCGAAGAGCGAGCTCGACCGCACCTCGGAGGAGGGCACCGAGACGCTGGCCAAGCGGGGTGCCTTCACCGGGGGCTACGTCGTGAACCCCTTCAACGGGGAGCAGATCCCGGTCTTCGTGGCCGACTACGTCCTCATGCGCTACGGCACGGGGGCCATCATGGCCGTGCCGGCCGAGGACCACCGCGACTGGGAGTTCGCCCGGGCCCATGGGCTCCCGGTCGTCCGCACCACCAAGCCCCCCGAGGGCTTCGACGACGGGGCCTGGACCGGGGACGGGGTGAAGGTCAACTCCGGGTTCCTGGACGGCCTGGAGGTGGCGGAGGCCAAGGACCGGGCCGCCGCCTGGCTCGAGGAGCGGGGCATCGGAACCCGCACCGTCAACTACCGCCTCCGGGACTGGCTGGTGTCCCGCCAGCGCTACTGGGGGTGTCCCATCCCCGTGGTGTACTGCCCCGACCACGGGATCGTGGGCGTGCCCGAGGACCAGCTCCCGGTGCTGGCCCCCGACGACGTGGAGTTCTTGCCCACGGGGGAGTCGCCCCTGGCCCGCCATCCCGGCTTCCGCCACACCACCTGCCCCACCTGCGGGGGTCCGGCCCAGCGCGAGACCGACACCATGGACACCTTCGTGGACTCGTCGTGGTACTTCCTGCGCTTCTGCGACCCGGCCGACGAGGCCGAGCCCTTCTCCCCGGCGGCGGCGGCGCACTACATGCCGGTGGACGAGTACATCGGCGGCATCGAGCACGCCATCCTCCACCTTCTCTACGCCCGCTTCTACACCCGGGCCCTGGTCGACGTGGGCCTGGCCCCGGGTGTGGGGCGCGAGCCCTTCCTGCGCCTGTTCACCCAGGGCATGATCCGCATGGACGGGAAGAAGATGTCGAAGTCCAAGGGGAACCTGGTCTCCCCGGCCCGCTACTTCGACAGCGTGGGCGCCGACGCCCTGCGGCTCAGCCATCTCTTCGCCGGGCCTCCCGCCGACGACATGGACTGGACCGAACAGACCGACCAGATGATCGACGGGTGCGGGCGCTTCCTCGACAGGGTGTGGCGCTTCGCCGTCCCCGAGGGGGCCGACCCCCACCGGCGCCGGGAGGGGGATCCAGCCCCGGACGACGTGGCCCTCTCCCGGGCCACCCACCGGCTCGTGGCCAAGGTGAGCGACGACATCGAGCGCTGGTCGTTCAACACCGCCGTGGCCGCCTGCATGGAATTCGCCAACACGCTTCGCGACTACCGGCGGGCGCACGACCAGGAGGGGGTGCACGGGCCCACCGACGCCGCCGCCGTGGACGCCCTCCTCCTCGTGCTCGCCCCCATGGCCCCCCACGTCACGGCCGAGGCGTGGGAGCGTCGGCACGGCGAGGGGTCGGTGCTCCACGCCCAGCCTTGGCCGTCCTTCGACCCCGACCTGGCCCGCCAGGAGCGGGTGACGCTCGTGGTGCAGGTCGACGGCAAGGTGCGGGACCGCATCGAGGTCGACCCCGACATCTCCGAGGAGGACGCCGTGAAGGCCGCCCTGGCCTCGCCCCGGGTGGTCGAGGAGCTGGCCGGCGCCGCCCCCCGGCGGGTGGTGGCCAGAGCGCCCCGCCTGGTCAACGTGGTGCGCTGAGGACCCGCCCGGGCGCCGCTCAGGTCGTGCGGAAGCCCTCGAGGATCTGCCTGGTGCGCTCCCGGGCCATGCGGTAGGGGGCGTAGAAGCTGACCCGGGTGACCATGCCGCCGTAGCGGTCGATGACCTGGGCCGGGATGCTCTCGGGGGGGCCCGTGACGGCGAAGGCGTCCACCATCTCGTCGGGGACGAGGTCGGCCATCTGGACCCATTCCCCCCGCTTGGACAGGCGGTTGAGGTCGGTGAAGAGCTCGCCCCAGCCGTGGAGGTCGAGGACCGGCTTGTAGGCCGGGGTCGAGGCGTAGAAGGCCAGCTGGGCCTTCACCGCTGCGGTCGCGGCCGCCATCTCCTCCTCGGTGGAGCCCGTCACCATCATGGCCGGATAGGAGATCTGGAAGCCCTCCATCGTCCGCCCGGCCCGGGCCAGGCCCCGCTCCAGGGCGGGCATGGTCACCTCGCGCATGTAGCGCGACGTGGTGAAGCCGTGGGCCAGCAGTCCGTCGGCCACCTCACCCGCCACCTCGGTCATACGCTCGCCCACCCCGGCCAGGAACACCTGGGGGACCCCGTGGGGATTCGGCCCGGGGTCGAACATCGGGGTCATGAGGGTGTGGGTGTAGAAGTCGCCCCGGAAGGCCAGCTTGGTCCCCTCGTTCCAGGCCGCCCAGATGGCCCGCATGGCCACGATGAACTCGCGCATGCGGGCGGCCGGGTGCGACCACGGCATCGAGTAGCGCTTGGTGATGTGGGGCTTGATCTGCGACCCCAGGCCCAGGAGGAACCGGCCCCCGGAGAAGGCGTGGAGGTCGTTGGCCAGCACCGCCGTGCTCATGGGGTTGCGGGCGAAGGCCACGGCGATGCCCGTGCCGAGCTCGATGCGCTCCGTGTGCTCGGCCGCCAGGGTGAGGGGCACGAAGGGGTCGTGGCTGGCCTCGGCGCACCACAGGCCGTCGAAGCCGTCCTCCTCGGCCCGCTCGGCCGTGGTCACGGCGTCGGCCGGATCGAGCCCCATACCCCCGTCCACCTGCATCGGCGCACCCTATCCGAGCCCGTCATCCGACCCGTCCGGGCCCCGTGCCCTGGACCGGGGTCGGGGCCGCCGGCGCCTGGCCGCCGCCCGAGCCCCCATGGGTCGGGAGGGCCCAACGGTTGTCATAGGGACCGGGAGTGGCGGAGAATTCCGGGATGGCCGACGACCTCGCCCCGGAGCGGGAGCGCTCCCTGCGCCAGGTGCTGGCCGCGTTCGAGGCGGGACGGCTCGAGCCCGACGAGTACGCCGCCCGGGTCCTCGCCATCAACGCCGCCACCACCGAGGCCGACATGGCCGCCGCGGCCGGGTCCCCGACCGAGGGGGCCGTGCCGCCCGACGCCGTCGACCTGGCCCTGCTGCGTCGGGCCGCAGCCCCGACCCGGAGCCCCGCCCCCCGCTACGCCGCCCTGGTCCTGGTCTTCGTCCTCTTCGCCGTGCTCCTGGGCCTGGGCATCTGGCTCAGCAGCCGCGTCCACGCCGTGAGCGCCGGGTCGACGGGCACGCTCGTGGCCGTGGTCGCCGCCCCGGCCCGGGCCGGCTGACGGGCGGGCTCAGCCGGGAGCCGCTCCGGGAAGGTCGATCCAGCTCGGGTCCAGGTCCTGCACCGAGGGGCACCCCAGCAGGACGAGGGTCCGCTCCAGCTCGGACCGGAGGATCTCGATGACGCGTGCCACCCCGTCCTCCCCCCCCGCCGCCAGCCCGTAGAGGAAGGCCCGTCCCACCATGACGGCCTGGGCCCCGAGGGCCAGGGCCTTCACCACGTCGCTGCCCCGCCGCACCCCGCCGTCGAGCAGCACCGCCGCCCGGCCCCCCACGGCCTCCACCACGGCGGGCAGGACCCGCAGGGTGGCCGGTGCCCCGTCGAGCTGGCGCCCCCCGTGGTTGGAGACCACCACGCCGTCGACCCCGACCTCGACGGCGCGGGCCGCGTCCGCCCCGGTGAGGACGCCCTTCACCAGGAGGGGCCCGCTCCATCGCCGGCGGATGGCGGCCACGTCCTCCCACGAGAACGGGGATCGCTCCATCACGACCCTCCCCCCTGCGCCGCCCGGGGCGGGTCGGGTGAGGACGGCCGCCCGGGGGGCATGGGGGCCCCTCGACCCGGGGCGGGGCCCGGACCCCCCGGCCCGGGACCGGGCCAGGGCCCGTGCCGTCCCCACCAGCCAGCGGGGGCGGGCCGCCACGTGGCCCGCCAGGCGGGCGGCGCCGGCCACCGACAGCTGCAGGGGCTGGGTCACCCCGTGGCGCACGTCGCGCTCGCGGTTGCCGAGGGCCGAGGTGTCGAGCGTGACCACCAGGGCCCCGTAGCCGGCGTCGCCGGCCCGGTCGACGAGCTCGGCGCTGTGGTCGGGACCGCCGTGGGAGTAGAGCTGGAACCACCTGGGCCCGTCCACCGCATCGGCCACCTCCTCGAGCGCCGTCCCGGCCACGGTGCTGAGCACCGACAGGGTCCCGCCCCGCGCCGCCCCCCGCGCCGCCCCCTGCGCCCCGTCGGGATGGACGAAGCGCACCAGCCCCGCCGGGGCCAGGACGACCGGCAGGGACAGGGGGGTGCCGAGCACGGTGGTGGCGGTGGTGGCGGCGGCGAGGCCGCTCCCCATGCGGGGGCGGAAGGTGACGCGGTCGAAGGCGCTCCGGTTGGCCCGCAGCGTCACCTCGTCCTCGGCCCCGCCGTCGACGTAGTCGAACAGGGGCCGGGGGAGCGACCGCGCCGCCCGGCGGCGGGCGTCGTCGACGCTGTGGATCCGCCCCGCTGTCCCCATCCCGCCTCCTCCGAACTGCTCGGCCGCCTCACCCCAGAGGCGGCGGCGCAGAGCCAGGTGAGTAGTCTGCCCGGGATGCGTAGACCCCTTCTCGTCCTCGTGCCCGCCCTGGTCGCCCTGACCGTGGCGGCGTCGGCGTGCAGCTCCACCCCGACCGCCTCGACCACCACCACCGGCGGCGGAGCCGCATCGGCCACGGGGGAGGTCCAGGCCACGGCCACGCCCACCCTCCCCGCCGTGACCGGGGCGGGCAACACCGACCACGAGCCGTCCATCGGGGCCGGGACGAGCCCGGCCCCGACCCAGCTCCAGACCCGCGACCTGGTGACGGGGACGGGGACGGCGGCCGCCCTCACCAGCACGGTCAAGGTCCAGTACGTGGGGGCGAACTACGCAACGGGCAAGGACTTCGACGCCAGCTGGACCGACAACGGGCCGGCCACGTTCTCGCTCAACCAGGTGGTGCCGGGCTTCGCCCAGGGCATCAGCGGGATGAAGGTGGGGGGGTGGCGCGAGATCGTGATCCCCCCCGCCCTCGGCTACGGGGCGGGGGGCCAGCCCCCGGCGGTCGGGCCCAACGAGACCCTGGTGTTCGTGGTCGACCTCATCGCCGTGCAGTAGGCCGGCGACTCACTCCTCGGGCGCCCCCGGCTCGTCGCGCAGGTAACGCTCGAGCTCGGCCGCCAGCTCCTCGCCGGTCGGGAGGTGTCCCACGTCGAGGGGCGTGCCCTCGGCGGCGTCGACGCTGCGCTCGAGCTGGCGCACCATGGCGGTGTGCTCGTCGCTCTTGGCGATGAGCTCGTCCACCTGGCGCAGGGAGGCGTCGCCCGCGGCGTGCAGGGCGGCGGCGTCGAGGGCCAGGTCTCCCACGGCGGCCAGGCCGTCGAGGAGGGCGGCGCTGGCGGCGGGGAAGGCCATGCCCGCCACGTAGTGCGGGACGCGGGCCCACAGCCCCACGGCGGGGATCCCGGCCTCGCCGAAGGCGATCTCGAGGGCTCCCCACACCCCCGAGGGCACGTCGAGCTCGCCCTGGACCACCCCCACCTGGGCCACGAGGTCGGCCGAGGCCAGGGGTGCGGTGGCGGCCAGGCGGACGGGCCGGGTGTGGGGGGCGGGGGCGGGGAAGGCGCCCAGGCCCACCACCAGGCGCACCCCGAGCTCGCCCGCCAGGGCCAGCACGGCCGAGACGAAGCTGGGCCAGCGGAAGTCGGGTTCGGGGCCGACCAGGAAGCACAGGTCGGCCCCGGCCATGTCGTGCCCGGCCCGGACCTGGATCACCGGCCAGGTGAGCCCCTCGTTGACGCCGTGGGAGATGTGGACCACGGGGCGACGGGCCCGCTGGTCGATGAGGACCTCGCCGTCGAAGGTGGCGAGGAGCTCGGTGGGCTCGGCCGACAGCAGGGAACTGATGGCGCCGTCGGCACCGAGGCCGGCGTCGACCCATCCCTCCAGCGCCACCACAAGGACGGGCGTCTCGAGGGGACGCGACGCATGGCGCTCGTACAGGCTCACGCCGCGTCCAGGGTCCGGGCGGCCAGCTCGGCCAGGCGCACCACGCTGCGCCCGTAGTCGTCCACGCTCGAGCGGTCCCCGGCGGCGGCGCCCCCCACGTAGCGGGCGTAGACGCCCTGGAGGATGCAGGCCAGCTTCCAGTAGCCGAAGGCGACGTAGTAGTCGAGGGCGGCCACGTCGCGTCCCGACGCCGCGGCGTAGCGGTCCCGCATGGTGGCACGGTCGGGGAACCCCGGCACCGTGGTGGGCGTGACCCCCACCAGGGCCGCCTCGTCCCCGGGGTCGGTCCAGTACACCATGAGGAGCCCGAGGTCGGCGAGGGGGTCGCCCAGGGTGCAGATCTCCCAGTCGAGCACGGCCCGCACCGTGCCGTCGGTGTCGAGCACGGTGTTGTCGAGGCGGTAGTCGCCGTGCACGACGGACACGCCGCGCTGCTCGGGCACGGCCGCCGCCAGCCGCTCGTGGACGGCCCCCACCGCCGTCGCGGTGTCGAGGCCGTCGACGGCGGAGTGGCGGAACTGCTCGTCCCAGCGCCGCAGCTGGCGCTCGACGTAGCCCTCCCGCTTGGCGAAGTCGCCCAGGCCCACGGCGTCGACGTCCACGGCGTGCAGCGCCGCCAGGGTGTCCACCAGCGACTCACCCGCCCACCGCCGGGCCGCCTCGTCCAGGTCGCGCCGGGCCGCGGCGGCGTCACGCAGGATGAGCCCCTCCACGAACTCCATGACGTAGAAGGGCCGGCCGTTCACGGCCTCGTCCTGGCACAGGGCGTAGGTGCGGGGGACGGGCACGGGGGTGGGGCCGAGGGCCGAGATGACGCGGTATTCCCGGGTCATGTCGTGGGCGGTGGGGAGCACGTGGCTGAGGGGGGGCCGCCGCAGGGCGTAGGCGTGCCCGGCGGCGTCGGTCACCCGGTAGGTGAGGTTGGAGCGACCCCCGGCGATGAGGGTGAAGGCCATGGGGGCCGTGGCGCCGGGCACGTGGGCCTCCATCCAGGCGCCGACCCGGGCCGCGTCGATGCCCTCCACGCCCTCGTCGACCAGGTCGGAGGTGGTCATCGCGTGCACGCTACTGCGGTGCCCGGCCGCCTCGACCACCGGGCCGAGCCGGTAGGGTCTCGACCGTGATCGACGTCACCGACGCCACCTTCGAACAGGACGTGCTGGCGCGCTCCGACACGGTCCCCGTGGTGGTGGACCTGTGGGCTCCGTGGTGCGGCCCGTGCCGCACCCTGGGGCCCATCCTGGAGCGGGTGGTGGAGGCCACCGAGGGCGCGGTGGAGCTCGTCAAGGTCAACGTGGACGACAACCCGCGGGTGGCGGCCACCTTCCAGGTCCAGTCGATCCCGGCCGTCTTCGCCCTGCGGGAGCGCCAGGTGGTCGACGCCTTCATCGGCGCCCTGCCCGAGGACCAGGTGGCCGCCTTCGTCCAGCGCCTGGCGCCGGCCCCGTCCGAGGTCGACCTGCTGGTGGAGGCCGGGGACGAGGACTCGCTGCGGCGGGCCCTCGAGCTCGAGCCCGACCACCCCGGGGCCGTCGTGGGCGCCGCCCGGCTGCACCTCGAGCGGGGCGAGCCCGAGGAGGCCCTGCGCCTGCTGGCGCGCATCCCCGAGACCGACGAGGCGCG
>DATJOV010000463.1:0-3303 GCA_035506735.1 Acidimicrobiales bacterium
CCACGAAGCGTCTTGGACGGCCATTGTGAGTGAAGGGCGGAGGAAGTTCAACGAGGTTGACCTGGGATTGTCACGGGGAGTTCACCTCACGGAACGCGCGAGAAAACCGCACTCCGTAGCAATGGCCGACCCGACCTACGGCTGCCCCGCACGGGACTCGGCGGCCGCCGCCCACAGCTGCTCCCGGGCGTCGGGGTGGGCGGCCTCCTCGATGAGCAGCCGGGCCTGGGCCCGCTGGCTCCGGCCGAAGACCAGGGCGCAGCCCTGGTCGGTGACCACGGCCGAGTGCTGGAACGAGGTGACGGGGGCGTCGAGGCGGCCCACGATGGTGGAGGCGTCGGACTTGGCGTGCCACGAGGGCAGGGCGATGACGGCCTGCCCGCCCGGGGAGTGCAGGGCCCCGACCACGAAGTCGCTCTGGCCCCCGAAGCCGGAATAGATGCGGCCCCGCACCCAGCTGGCGTTGGCCTGGGCGTAGAGGTCGACCTGGAGGGCGCTGTTGACCGAGCACATGCGGGGATTGCGGGCGATGACCGAGGGGTCGTTGACGGTCTCGGTGCGCAGGACCTGCACGCGGGGGTTGCCGTCCACCCAGGCGTAGAGGTCGGGGGAGCCGAAGAGGAACGAGGCCGTCACCGGGCGCTCGTGATCGAGGACGCCGGCCCGTTCGAGCTCGAGGACCCCGTCGCTGATGACCTCGGACCACACCCCGAGGGAGCGGTGGGCGCCGAGGTGCGAGAGCACCGAGTCGGGGACGGCCCCGATCCCGAGCTGGAGGGTGGCCCCGTCGGGGACGAGGGAGGCCACGTTGTCGGCGATGGCGGCGCTGGTGTCGGTGGGCGGGGGCGCCACGTGCACCGGCAGCGGCTCCTCCACCTCGACGGCCAGGTCCACGGCGTCGAGGTCGAGCTCGCCGTCGCCCAGGGTGTAGGGCATGGCCGGGTTGAGCTGGGCCACCACCAGGCCGCCCCGGGCCCGCACCCGCTCGATGGCGGCGGGGAGGATGTTCACCTCGATGCCGAGCGACACCTTGCCCCGGCGCGGCACCGAGGTGTGGACCAGCACCACGTCGGGGGGGCGGGCCACCTCGAACAGGGTGGGGACGAGCGACAGGCGCATGGGGAGGTAGTCGAGCGAGGCCTGGTCCCGCATGGCCGGCCCCACGAAGGGGCTCTCGGGGATCACGCCGTGGCGCACCGGGATCCCGGGCTGGGCGTTGAGGGCGAACAGGCGGTAGCACTCCACGGCCGAGTCGAGCAGGCCCAGCAGGCGCGCCGGCGTGGCGAAGTTCCCGCTCACCACCACCCGGGGCTCGGCCCAGGGCTGGGCCCCCAGGCGGCGCACCAGGGCCCGCTCCGCCACGACCTCCATCGGGGCAAGACCATAGGGAGCCCGGGACCCCCGGGCCAGGGACCATCGTCCCCACCGGCGGGCGCCACCCGCAGCGGCTCGGCGTCCTCCCCGTCGGGAGGAGCCCCCGGTACTGTCGGCACGGTGCGAGTGCTCGTGGTCGGCGCCGGTGGTGTGGGGACGGCCTTCGCCCGCATCGCCGCCCGGCGCCCGGTCTTCGAGCACGTGGTGATGGCCGACCACTCCCTCGACCGGGCCCGGGCCGCGGCCCAGTCGGCCGGGGAGCGGTTCACGGCGGTGGCCCTGGACGCCTCGGACGAGGGGGCGGTGACGGCCCTCCTCGGCGCCGAGGGCTGTGACGTCCTGGTCAACGCCGTCGACCCCCGCTTCGTCATGCCCCTGTTCCGGGGGGCCCTGGCGGCCGGCACCGACTACCTCGACATGGCCATGTCCCTGTCCCACCCCCACCCCGAGCACCCCTTCCGGGAGCCGGGGGTGAAGCTGGGCGACGAGCAGTTCGCCCTGGCGGGGCGGTGGGAGGAGCGGGGGCGCCTGGCCCTGGTGGGGATGGGGGTGGAGCCGGGCCTGTCCGACGTCTTCGCCCGCCACGCCGCCGACGAGCTCTTCTCCTCCATCGACGAGATCGGCGTGCGCGACGGCGCCAACCTGGTGGTCGAGGGCTACGACTTCGCGCCCACCTTCTCCATCTGGACCACCATCGAGGAGTGCCTCAACCCCCCCGTGGTGTGGGAGCGGGAGCGGGGCTGGTACACCACGGCGCCCTTCAGCGAGCCCGAGGTCTTCGACTTCCCCGCCGGCATCGGCCCCGTGGAGTGCGTCAACGTCGAGCACGAGGAGGTCCTGCTCGTGCCCCGGTGGATCGAGGCCGGCCGCGTCACCTTCAAGTACGGGCTGGGCCAGGAGTTCATCGGGATGCTCAAGACCATGCACAAGCTCGGCCTCGACTCGACCACTCCCGTCTCGGTGCACGGGGTGGAGGTGTCCCCCCGCGACGTCATGGCCGCCTGCCTCCCCGATCCGGCCGGCCTGGGGCACCGCATGCACGGGGTCACCTGCGCCGGGACGTGGGTGCGCGGCACCGGCACCGACGGGGCGCCCCGCTCCGTGTACCTCCACCACGTCGTGGACAACGCCTGGTCCATGGCCGAGTACGGGTCCCAGGCGGTCGTGTGGCAGACGGCCATCAACCCCGTGGTGGCCCTGGAGCTCGTGGCCGAGGGCGTGTGGTCGGGCGCCGGGGTGCTCGGGCCCGAGGCCTTCGGGGCCCGGCCCTTCCTCGACCTCCTGGTCGAGCACGGCACGCCCTGGGCCCTGGAGGAACGCGCCCCGACGTGACCGCGGTGCCGGCGGCGGCGCGCCGGCGGCGACGGGGCGGCGCCCCGGTGCCGCTCAGATGTCGCCGGGGGCCTCGAAGCCCAGGTGCCGCAGGGCGTCGCTCACCACCAGCTCGGACAGCTCGGCGATGCTGGCGTCGACGATGCGGGCGTCGAGGGCCAGACGACGGGCCTCGCGCTGGGCCCAGGCGAAGCTCTGCTCCAGGCGGTGGCGCCTCGTCCAGTGCAGCCGCCACGCCGCCACGGCGCAGGCGGCCACCAGCGCTTCCGCCACGATCCCCACGATGAGCGCTACGACCACGGCTCCCCCATCCCCACGGATACCAATGGTACCGAGGGGTCCCCGTCTCGTCACATCCGCGCCGGGAGCCCCACCTGTCACGCCTGTCCCCGGGGGTGGGGAGACGCCGTGGCCCCCCGGGAGCCGGCCCGGGGCGTCAGTCCCCCGCCGGCACCACCAGGACGGGCACGGGGGAACGGTGGAGGAGCTTGTGGGGCACCGAGCCCAGGATGGCGCCCACCAGGGGGCGCTCCCCCGCGCCCCCCACCACGATCACCCGGGCCTGGCGCTCGGCCGCCGCCTCGAGCAGCGACTCGG
>DATJOV010000464.1:0-3011 GCA_035506735.1 Acidimicrobiales bacterium
CCTCAACACCGTCGACCACGCCATGGCGGTCATCGCGTGACGGCACCCGCCTCTCCCCGGAGCGAGCCCTGATGGACCTCGGGATCCGGGGCCACGTGGCCATCGTGACCGCCGCCTCGCGGGGACTGGGGCGGGCCTGCGCCGAGGCCCTGGGGGCCGAGGGCGTGCGCCTGGTGGTGTGCGCCCGCACCGAGCAGTCCCTCCTCGAGACCGAGGCCGCCCTGCGCTCCGCCGGCGCCGACGTGGTGACGGTGGCCGCCGACGTGACTGATCCCGCCACCCCCGAGCGCCTGGTGGCTGCGGCCCTGGAGCGCTTCGCCCGCCTCGACATCGTGGTGGCCAACGCCGGGGGGCCGCCTCCGGGCCGGTCCCTCGAGGTCGACGACGACGCCATCCGGGCCGCCGTGGAGACCAACCTCCTCAGCTCGGTGCGCCTGGTGCGGGCCGCCCTCCCCCACATGCGGGCCGGGGGGTGGGGCCGGCTGTGCTGCATCGCCTCCTACTCGGTGGTCCAGGCCATCCCCTCCCTGGCCCTCTCCAACACGGCCCGGACGGGGCTCAAGGCCTGGGCCAAGACCGCCGCCGCCGACCTGGCCGCCGAGGGGAACGGGATCACCCTCAACCTGGTGTGCCCGGGCCCCCACGCCACCGAGCGCATGCAGGAGCTGGGGGGCGCTGCGGTGCCCATGGGGGACCCGGCCGACTTCGGCCGGGTGGTCGCCTTCTTGTGCTCGACCCACGCCGCCTTCGTGAACGGGGCGTCCATCGTGGTCGACGGGGGTGCCACCCTCGCCCTGTAGGGGGCCGGCCGGGGCCGGGACGGCCCGGGGTGGGACCGGGACGGGAAATTCCCGGCCAGCGTGTCGATCGGCCCGCTCCCCGTTCGTCGTAGAGGGTGCAAGGTCGGGAAGGACCCGCCCCGTGCAGCGCGAGGAGCCACCATGCCCCGTTTCCTGTCCATGATCCGCATCGACGAGAGCCAGCGGCCGACCGAGAACCTGACGCCCGAGTTCCACCAGCGCATGGGGGCCCTGTTCGAGGAGATCACCAAGGCCGGGGTCATGCTCGACACCGCCGGGCTCACCCCGACGTCCGAGGGCACCCGCCTCACGTGGTCGGGCGGCACCATCAGCTCCGTGGACGGGCCCTTCACCGAGACCAAGGAAGTGGTGGGCGGGTACGCCATCCTCCAGGCCAAGGACAAGGCCGAGGCCGTCGAGTGGACCAGGCGGTTCCTCGAGACCCACGACGAGCACGTCCACGTCACGGCCGAGCTGCGCCAGATCGCCGAGATGTGAGGGGCACCGTCCTTGCCCCGCCGCCCCGGGGCCTGGTGTCATGAGCGGTCGTGACGACGCCGGGAGCGCCTCGCCCGCTCGACCCCCCCGAGGTGGTCGAGCGGGTCGAGGCCGCCTACCGGATCGAGTCGGCCCGCATCATCGCCGCCGTGACCCGCATCGTGGGCGACGTCGGCATCGCCGAGGAGCTGGCCCAGGACGCCCTGGTGGCGGCCATGGAGGGGTGGCCCGGGGCGGGGGTGCCCCGCAATCCCGGGGCCTGGCTCATGACCACGGCCCGGAACCGGGCCATCGACCTCGTCCGGCGCCGGGAGACCTACGCCCGCAAGCTGGCCGAGGTGGGGCGGGCCCTGGTGGACGCCGAGCCCGACCCCGCCGCCGCCGGCCTGGGCCGGGCGGGGGAGCCGGGCGAGGCCGACGACATCGACGACGACCTGCTCCGGCTGATCTTCACCGCCTGCCACCCCGCCCTCTCGCCCGAGGCCCGGATCGCCCTCACCCTGAAGCTCCTGGGCGGCCTCACCACCCAGGAGATCGCCCGGGCCTTCCTCACCTCGGAGCCCACCGTGGCCCAGCGCATCGTGCGGGCCAAGCGGACCCTGGCCCGGGCCGGGGTGCCCTTCGAGGTCCCGACCGGCAAGGACCGCCAGGAGCGCCTGGCCTCGGTCCTCGAGGTCGTCTATCTCGTCTTCAACGAGGGCTACGCCGCCACGGCCGGCGACGACCTCGTGCGCCCCGCCCTGTGCGAGGACGCCCTGCGCCTGGCCCGGGTCCTGGCCGCCCTGGTGCCGGAGGAGCCCGAGGTCCACGGTCTGGTGGCCCTGCTCGAGATCCAGGCGTCGCGCACCGCCGCCCGGACGGGGCCCGACGGGGCCCCCGTGCTCCTGGCCGACCAGGACCGGTCCCGGTGGAACCGGATGCTCGTGGGGCGGGGCATGGAGGCCCTGGGGCGGGCCGGGGACGGGCCGTACTCGGTGCAGGCCGCCATCGCCGCCTGCCACGCCAGGGCGGTGCGCTACGAGGACACCGACTGGGCCGCCATCGCCGCCCTCTACGGCCGGCTCCTGGCCCTCACCGGGTCGCCCGTGGTGGCGCTCAACCGGGCCGTGGCCGTCTCCATGGCCGAGGGTCCCGCCGCCGGGCTGGCCCTGGTGGAGGCCCTGGCGGAGGAGCCGTCCCTGCGCCGCTACCACCTCCTGCCCAGCGTCCGGGCCGACCTGCTGGCCCGCCTGGGCCGTCACGACGAGGCCCGGGCCGAGCTCGAGCGGGCTGCCTCCCTCACCCGCAACAGCCGGGAGCGTGACCTCCTCCTCGACCGGGCCGCCGCCGTGGTCGGGGGGGACGGGGCACGCCCGCCGGCCGGGCCGGGAACGGGGCCGTGAACGGGGAGCGAGGGCGCCGGGAGGCCTAGACCACGAAGTACTTGGCCTGGGGGTGGTGGCAGATGATGGCGTCGGTGGTCTGCTCGGGGTTGAGCTGGAAGCCCTCGGTCACGGTGACGCCGATGCGCTCCCCGCCCAGGAGCTCCACCACTTTGGCGTTGTCGGTCAGGTCGGGACAGGCCGGGTAGCCCCAGGAGTACCGGCCGCCCCGGTACTGCTGCTTGAAGAGCCCGGCCAGGCTCGGGCCGTCCTCGTCGGCGAACCCGAGCTCCTCCCGGATCCGGCGGTGCCAGTACTCGGCCGTGGCCTCGGCCATCTCGACGCTGAGCCC
>DATJOV010000465.1:0-6253 GCA_035506735.1 Acidimicrobiales bacterium
CCGGGGTGCGCCGACGCCGACGCCGACGCCGACGGCGACGGTGCGGGGCCGGTGCTGTCGTCCCCGCTGTCCTCGGCCGGGGCGCGCCCGCACTGGTCGGCGGTGGTGTTCACCGCCCTCGCCACCGGCGCCGTGAGCGCAGCGGCGGTGTCGCACGTGGTGGGTCTGGCCGTCGCCGTCGTCACCGTCCCGGCCGTGGTGTGGCGGCGGGGGCGCGTCGTGCTGGCCCTCGGGGCGGTGGGGCTCGTCGCGGCGCTCGACGTGGTGATGACCCGGGGCCAGGCCCTGTCGCGCTGGCCGGCCCAGTTCGACTGGCCCACCCACTTCGCCTCGGCCGGGACCCTGGCCTGGCTGGCCATCGTGGCGCTGGCCGCCGACGCCGTGGTCCAGGAGGTGCGCACCCGCCGGCGCCGGGGACGCCACCTGCGCCGGCGGTGACGACGGCCCCCGCTGCGCCCCGGGGCGGCGCCGCCGGGGGGCGGGCTCAGGCCCCCACGGCGGGCTCGGGGCGGCCCCGGGCCACGTCGAGGGCGACCGAGCCCATGACCCGGGCCAGGTGGGCGCCGGCCCGCCACGGCGACTGGCTGGGACGTCCGGCGTAGCGGGGGCGCATGCCCACCGGGACCTGCACGACCCGGGCCCCAGCCCGGCTGGCGACCAGGAGGGCCTCGACGGTGTCCGACAGGTAGGCGGCGGGCTGGCCCCCGGCCAGGACGGCCAGGGCGGCGTGGTTGTGGGCCCGGAAGCCCGAGGTGACGTCGGTCAGCCGGGTGCCGGTGACGCGGCTCAGGTGGTGGGCGAGCACGGCCATGGCCACCCGCCGGGGACGGGCCACCCGGTCGTCGCCCCGCCCGGCGAAGCGCGCCCCGATGACCAGGCGGGGGTGCCCGTCGTCTCGCAGCGCCGCCAGCAGCAGGGGGATGTCGGCCGGATCGTGCTGGCCGTCGCCGTCGAGGCGCACCGCGGCGCGATAGCCGTGGGCGAGGGCGTGGCGCAGGCCGACGCGCACGGCGGCGCCGACGCCGAGGTTGCGCTCGTTGCGCACCACCCCCGCCCCGGCGTGGCGGGCCACCTCGGCGGTGTGGTCGGCCGAGCCGTCGTCGACCACGAGGACGTCGACGCCGGGCACGAGGGCCAGCGTCTCCTTCACGACGTGCCCCACCGAATCCGCCTCGTTCCAGGCGGGCACCACGACCAGCACGCCCGGTCCGGCCTCCACCCTGCTTCCTCCTCCTCAGCGAACGAGCACCGCCCGGCGCGAGGCTGCCTCGCCGGCCGGGGCGGTGTCCAGCGCCGCCACCGGGACGGGGCCGGGCCCGGCGGCGGGGACGGTGTCGAGGAGGCCGAGGGCGTCGATGGCGGCGGCGAGGTCGGGCCAGGACGGCTGGTCCCCGGCCGCCACCTGCCGGGCCGGCACGGCGGCGGGTCGGGCCCGGCGGGCCACGGCGTCGACGGCCACGGCGGCCCCGAGCACCAGCACCACCTCGACGGGCGTGCGGTAGCGGGTCTGGCCGAAGGTGACCACCACGGTGACGGCCACGCCCAGCCCCACCCCCACCAGGGGCAGCACCGGCACCCGCCGGCGGCGCAGCACCACCGCCCCCCCCACCGCCAGGGCCCCCAGGGCGTAGTAGGAGCCCAGGCCGACGAGGGCCCAGTGGTAGGGACGGGACTCGAGGCGGGCGTCGAGCTCGACCTGCTCCAGGGGGTGGAAGGCCCCGAAGGCCCGGCCCAGGCGGGCCAGGGCCACCGCCCCGACGCGCCCGGCGTGGTGCCGCACGTAGTCGAGGGCGTGCGCCTGGTACTGGGCCGCCTGCACCGACTGGTCGGCGTGCTGGTCGACGGGGACGTCGAGGGCGCAGCCCACCGACCAGTACCCCTCGAGCGGACCGCCGTAGGTCGTGGCGCAGTTGGCCGAGGCCAGGGTGATGCCCAGCCCCGAGCTGATGAAGGTGGGGTCGCGGAAGCGGCTCATGTTGTACCCGACCCACGGGGCCACCACGACCACGGTGGCCAGGGCGCTCAGCCCGGCCAACGCCAGGCGACGGCGCCACCCCAGGCGGGCCAGGAGGGCCAGGGGCAGCGCCACCACGACGAGGTAGAGGGCCATCTCGTCGCGCCCCAGGGCGGCCACCCCCACGGCGGCCCCCAGGGCCAGGGCCCGGGCCGTCCCCGGTGCCTGCCAGAAGCGGTAGGCGCACAGCAGGACCACCGCCACCAGGAGGGGGGACAGCGTCTCGGACAGGCCCAGGCCGTCGCTCAGCCACAGGTTGGGGTAGAGGGCGGCCACGAACGCCGCCACCAGCCCGGCCCGGGGCCCGGCCATGCGGCGCCCGGTGGCGGCCACGAGCGGCACCACGGCCGCGCCCACCACGGCGCACCACACCCGTTGGGCGAAGAAGGACTTGGCCCCCACCACGGCCGGCATCGCCAGCACGAAGACGAACAGCGGCGGCCAGCTGGCCGTCTGGACGGCCCGGTGGTGTCCGTACCAGTACCAGGGGTCGATGAACCCGTGCCCGGCCACGAGGAGGTCGGCGGCGCTGTGGTAGTAGAAGGCGTCGCCCACGGGGGCGAGGTGGGGTCGGCCGAGCACCGTGGCCAGGCGGACGGCCAGGGCCACGGCGCCGGCGGCCGTCACCCCCAGGGCGTAGCGCCGGCGGGCGGCGCGCCGGCGGCGGCGGAGCTCGCCCCGGGTGCTCACCGGCCCGGCCGGCGCCGCCGCAGCACGAGGAGGAGGTTCCACGTCACCACCTCGCGCACGGCGGGGACGTGCAGCACCCACCGCATCCAGTCGGGGTAGTAGCGGGGCAGGGCGTCGACGACCTCGGCCTCGGGCTGGGCCCGGGCCAGGCGCAGGGCGTCGCCCACGTGGCAGGCGAAGAGCGAGGAGCCCCACCGGTTCCCGGGGGGACGGCCGTGCAGGCGCTCGTAGCGCCGGGCGGCGCGCTCGCCCCCCAGGTAGTGCCACGGCGCCGTCTCGTGGCCGCCCCAGGGCGAGTACCACGCCGTGAAGGAGAGGTACACCAGCCCGCCCGGGCGGGTGACGCGCACCATCTCGTCGAGGAAGCGGCCCGGGTCCGGGACGTGCTCGAGCACGTTGGAGGAGAAGGTGACGTCGGCGAGGGCGTCGGCGAAGGGGAGGCGGTTGCCGTCGCCCGCCACGGTGCGCCCCGGGGCCAGGCGCCCGGGCCGCACGGCCAGGCGGTGGCGCTCGCGCCGGGCCGTCTCCTCGGCGCTCTCCATGGCCGACGCCTCCACCGGCCCGTCCTCGACGGCCGAGGCCGCCTCCGGCTCGACCAGGACGCAGCGGGCCCCGGCGGCGGTGAAGGCCTCGGTGAAGTAGCCCCCGCCCCCGCCCACGTCGACCACGATGCGCCCCTCCAGGTCGCTGTAGCGGCGCACCTGGGCCACGGCGTCGGCCGCCTGGAACCGGTAGAAGTGGTCGGGGTCGGTCTGCTCCACCCGGAAGGCCCGGAACAGGGCGGCCGAGCGGCGCCATCCCCACGACGACGGCCCGGCGGGAAGCGTGGCCGCCCCCCCGGCCGTGGTGGTCATGGGTCGGCATGGTAACCCTCCCGGCCGCGGGCGCCCCCCGGCCCCGGAGGCTCAGCTCCGGGGGGCGATGTAGCGGGCCTGGGTGGCCGTGGCCCCCTCGAAGTCGATCACCCAGACGCACCCCTTGATCCCGGGACGGCGGCGGCCGAGCCGGAGCCCGTCCTCGGCCACGAGCGTCGCCAGCACCACGCCCATGACCTCGCCGTGGGTGCACAGCACCACGGGGTCGGCCGGGCCCGAGGCGGCCAGGTCCCGCACCAGGGTCACGGCCCGGGCCGGCCCGGACGGGGTGAGGGCGTCGTGGCGCTCGATGGGGAGCCCCGTCTTGGCGCTCAGGGGCTCCATGGTCTGCAGGCACCGGAGGTAGGGGCTGGTGACCACGCGGCCCGGTCCGAGGTCGGCCAGGACCACGGCCAGGTCCTCGGCCTGGCGCCGGCCCCGGGCGTCGAGGGGGCGCGCCCGGTCGTCGCCGCGCCACCCCTCCTTGGTCCCGGCGTGGCCGTGGCGCACCAGGAGCACCCGCATGGCCGTCCATGATGCCCCGAAGACCCAGGTCCCGTGCCGGGTCCCCTCCCGGGGCGTACGCTCTGGCGGCGGCCGCCGGCGGGCGACGACCGCATCCGGGAGGGAGCAGGACCAGGTGGCCGACCACGCCGGAGCCCGCGGCGCGAGCGGCGTCGTCGCGCCGGACGGGTCCTCCCCCAACCCCCTGGCCCCCTATCTCCCCCGCCTGGTCGTGGACTGGGTGCGGGGGCCCGACGCCCCCGCCCCGCACCGCGAGGTGGCCGGGACCGTGGTGTTCGTGGACATCTCGGGGTTCACCACGCTGTCCGAGCGCCTGGCCGGGCACGGCAAGGTGGGGGCCGAGGAGCTGAGCGAGACCATCAACCGCTGCTTCGTCGACCTCCTGGGCGTGGCCTACGCCCACGGCGGGGGCCTGCTCAAGTTCGGGGGCGACGCCCTCCTCCTCCTGTTCTCGGGCCCGGGCCACGAGGCCCGGGCGTGCCGGGCCGCGGTGGGGATGCGGCGCACCCTGCGCGACGTGGGCAAGGTGGCGGTCCTCGGCCACCGCGTGGGCCTGCGCATGTCGGTGGGCGTGCACAGCGGGCTGTTCAACTTCTTCCTCGTGGGCGACTCGCACCGCGAGCTCCTCGTCACGGGGCCGGCCGCCAGCACCACGGTGGTGATGGAGGGGACGGCCGGGGCGGGCGAGATCGTGGTCAGCCCCCAGACGGCCCGGGCCCTTCCGGCCGGGGTCCTGGGCGACGCCAAGGGCGAGGGCATCCGCCTGCGGCGCTCGCCCCCCGGGACCTCGGCCTCGCCCGCCTCCCTGGCCCCCGTCCCCCCCGACCTGGACCTCACGGGGTGCGTGCCCACGGCGGTGCGGGCCGCCCTGCTGGCCGGGGTGCACGAACCCGAGCACCGCCGGGTCACGATGGCCTTCGTGCACTTCGACGGCACCGACGCCCTCATCGAGGCGCACGGGCCGGAGAAGGTGGCCCCCATGCTCGACGAGCTCGTGGGCGGGGTGCAGCGCTCCGCCGACCGCCAGGGGGTGGCCTTCCTCGGCACCGACATCGACCGCGACGGGGGCAAGATCATCCTCACGGCGGGGGCCCCCTCGACCTCGGAGCACGACGAGCACCGCATGCTCCTCGTCGTGCGCGAGGTCATGGACCTGCGCCAGGAGGTGCCCCTGCGCATCGGGGTGAACCGGGGGGCGGTCTTCGCCGGCGACATCGGCCCCGCCTACCGGCGCACCTTCACCGTCATGGGCGACGCCGTGAACCTCGCCGCCCGCCTCATGGCCAAGGCCGCCCCGGGCCAGGTCCTGGCCAGCCCGGGGGTGGTGGAGCAGGCCGCGGCCGAGGTGCAGAGCACCGAGCTCGAGCCCTTCATGGTCAAGGGCAAGGCCAAGCCGGTGCGGGCCCTGGCGGTGGAGGGCGTGGCCACGGCCCGCCGGGCCCGGCGCGACGACGACGTCCCCTTCGTGGGACGCGCCGCCGAGCTGGCCCGCCTCCGCCGGGTCGTGGCCGGGGCGGCGGGCGGCGCCGGCGCCCTGGTGCAGGTGAGCGGGGAGCCGGGCGTGGGCAAGTCGCGCCTGGTGGAGGAGGTGCGCACCATGGCGAAC
The DNA here is from genome assembly GCA_035506735.1 of Acidimicrobiales bacterium. Lineage (GTDB taxonomy): Bacteria > Actinomycetota > Acidimicrobiia > Acidimicrobiales > UBA8190 > DATJOV01. The sequence continues at coordinate 5,690 of DATJOV010000465.1, forward strand.
GCCATGACGCGCCTGGCCGTCTCGTGCGAGCCCTACGAGTCCTCCACCCCGTACTACCCCTTGCGGGTGCTCTTGTGGGGCCTGCTCGGCATCGGCGCCGACACCCCCGCCGCCGCTGTCCACGCCCGCCTGGCCGACACCGTGGCCCGGGTGGCGCCGGCCCTGGCCCCGTGGACGCCCCTGGTGGCCTCGGTCCTCGACCTCGAGGTCCCCGACACCCCCGAGACGGCCCAGCTCGACGAGCAGTTCCGGCGCCCCCGCCTGGCCTCGGCCGTGGCCGAGCTCCTGGGGGCGCTCGTCCCCGGGCCCATGCTCCTCGTGGTGGAGGACGTCCACTGGATGGACGAGGTCTCGGTCGACGTGCTGCGCTCGATGGCCGAGGTCGTGACCGGGCGCCCGTGGGTGCTGTGCGTGACGCGCCGTCCCGAGGACGGGGGATTCCGGGCCGGGCCCGAGGACGGGGCGCTCGTCCTCGACCTCCTCCCCCTCGACGCCCACGCCGCGGCCGAGCTCATCCACCTGGCCACCCAGGACGCCCCCGTGCCCACCCACGTCATGACGGCC
>DATJOV010000466.1:0-5543 GCA_035506735.1 Acidimicrobiales bacterium
GCCTGGAACCAGGCCCTCATGGAGCTGGGCGCCACCCGGTGCACGGCCCGGCACCCGCGCTGCGGGGGCTGCCCCCTGGCCCGGCGCTGCGCCTGGCAGCGCTCGCCCGGTGCCCCCGATCCCGGTGCCCGGACCACGCCGCGCCAGGCGGCCTTCGAGGGCTCGGACCGCCAGGGCCGGGGCCGGCTGGTGGCGGCCCTGCGCCGGGGCCCCGTGACGCCCGGGCGGTTGGCGGGGGTGTGCGGGTGGCCCGGGGACGGCCCCCGGGCCCGGCGCGTGGCCGACGGGGTCGTGGCCGACGGCCTGGCCCGGCGGGGGCCGGGCGGGGTCCTGCACCTGCCCTGAAGGACGGGGCCCTCCCGGGCCGTCTCGGGCCGGGGAGCGGCGGGTCAGGTCCGGGCCAGGAAGCCGAGCACGTGCCCGGCCACCACCTCGGGCTGCTCGAGGTGCAGGAAGTGCCCGGTGCCCTCCACCACGACGTGCTCGGACCCCGGCGCCAGTACCGCCCCCACGTCGCCGATGGCGTCGATGCCCATGGCGCCGTCGTCGGTGCCGTGCAGGTACAGGGTGGGCTGGGGCGGGGCCGAGGCCGCCGCCGCCTGGGCGGCGTCGTAGACGGGGTCCTGGAGCGAGGGGTCGAACAGGGCGCGGTAGTAGCCCACCGCCGCCGCCAGGCGCTCGGGGTCGCCCAGGGACTCGTGCACGCGCGCCACGTCGGCACTGCCGTCGTAGCCCGGCGACCAGTCCTCCCACAGGTGGTCGATGAACGATCCCCCCTCCACCGCCAGGGCCGCCTCGGCCAGGGGGAGCTGGAAGAGAAAGACGTAGAAGCTGCGCTTGAGCTGGCGGTAGGAGAAGAAGCCCTGGCCCGAGGCGGCCAGGGGCGGGACGGCCATGGTCACCACCCGCCGCCAGCGCCCCGGGTCCACCCCGGCCGTGCCGTAGGCGGCGAAGGCGCCCCAGTCGTGACCCACCACGACGGCCCGCTCGTCCCCGCCCAGGGCGTGGTGGAGGGCCGAGGCGTCCGAGGCCAGGGCGCCCACCTGGTACACGGGGGTGGGGGGGAGGCCGGTGGGGGCGTAGCCCCGCATCCAGGGGGCCACGGCGTGGTAGCCGGTCCGGGCCAGCTCGGGCAGGAGGTGGCGCCAGGTGTGGGCGGTGTCGGGGAAGCCGTGCAGGCACAGGGCCAGGGGCCCGTCCGGCGGGCCCGACTCGAGGTAGGCGAACTCGACCCCGTTGGCCCTGACCGTCCGCGGCTGCATGGGCGCAGAGTAATGTCGAAACCGGAGTTGGGCCGGGGTGGCCGGGCTTCGGGGTGACCGCAGGGCGGGGTTCCGCAGGGGCGACAGGGGACTCGGGCGGCGCACGCCGCGCCGTGAGCACGAGACAGAGGGGGTCGACCGCTGCGAGTCACGTTCTTCGGGGTCCGGGGCTCGTGTCCGTGCGCCGGTCCTCACTATGTCCGCTACGGCGGCAACACCGCCTGCGTGGCCGTCGAGGTCGGTGACGAGGCACCCATCGTGCTCGATCTCGGCACGGGGCTGCGTCCCATGGGCCACGTCCTGGACGGGCGGGCCGCACCGGGGGCCGGGGTCGAGGTGACGGCCTTCCTCACCCACCTGCACTGGGACCACATCATCGGGCTGCCCTTCTGCACCCCGCTGCTGCGGCGCGGCGGCCGCATGGACGTGTACGGGCCGCCCCAGGAGGGGGGCACCCTCCACGAGGTCATCGACCGGGTGGTGCAGCCCCCCTTCTTCCCGGTCCAGGTGCACGAGCTCGAGGGCAGCATCACCTTCCACGAGGTGAGCGACGACGTGGTCGGGGTCGGCTCGGCCAAGGTCCTCGTCCGCCGGGTCCCCCACGTGGGGACGACCCTGGGCTTCCGCATCGAGGCGGGGGGCACGGCGGTGGCCTACGTGAGCGACCACCAGGCCCCCGACGACCGGGCCCAGGTCGACCCGGCCGTGCTGGAGCTGTGCCACGGGGCCGACCTCGTGATCCACGACGCCCAGTACACCGAGGAGGAGTTCCGGGCCAAGGCCACCTGGGGCCACTCCACCGTGGCCTACGCCGTGCACGTGGCGGCCGAGGCGGGGGCCCGCCAGCTCGTGCTGTTCCACCACGACCCCCAGCACGAGGACGACGTCGTCGACGGCCTCCTGGCCCAGGCCCGCGCCGAGCCCGAGGCCGGTCGCCTCGACGCCGTGGTGGCGGCCAGGGAAGGATGGAGCCTCGACCTCGGCCGACCCTGACCGGCCCGGGCTGACGGCGGCGGACGGCGGAGGGGACGCGATGAGCGAGGCAACGGGGGCGGGGCCCGGTGCCGTCGACGCCGCCGAGGGCCTCGGCGCCGAGGGCGGCGCCGGCTTCGACACGGGGCGCTTCCGGGAGGTGCTGGGGCACTTCGCCACCGGCGTCACCGTGGTGACCGCCACCGAGGACGGCGTCCCCGTGGGCTTCACCTGCCAGGCCTTCACCTCGCTGTCGCTCGACCCGCCCATGGTGGCGCTGGCCCCGGGCAAGAACTCGACCAGCTGGCCCCGCATCGCCGCCGCCGGGAGCTTCTGCGTGAACATCCTGGCCGAGGACCAGGAGGCCCTGGGCCGGGACTTCGCCGTGTCGGGGGGCGACAAGTTCCAGGGCGTGGGATGGCACCACGGCGCCAACGGGGCGCCCGTGCTGGACGGGGCCCTGGCCTGGGTGGAGTGCGCGTTCCTGCGGGCCCACGACGCCGGCGACCACGAGCTCGTGCTGGGCCTGGTCCAGGACATGGGGGTCCGCCCGGGGCGTCCCCTCGTCTACTACCGAGGAGGGTTCGTGCGCTTCGACCCCTGAGGGCCCGACCCCGGGGCCGGGCCGGCCGACTCGTGGCGCGGCGTGCGGCTCCGGCGCGGATAGCCTCGGCGCCCGTGCCCAGGATCGTCCCCTCCGACACCATCGCCGACGTCGTCGTCGTGCACGCCGACGTCCACGGCGACGAGCGGGGCCGTTTCGTCGAGACGTACCGCCGCTCGTGGCTGCCCCTCGGCCGGGAGATGGTCCAGGGCAACCGCTCGGAGAAGCAGCACGGGGCCGTGGTGGGCCTGCACTACCACCTCCACCAGGCCGACTACTGGTACGTCCTGCGGGGGACGGCTCGGGTGGTGCTCCACGACCTGCGCACCGCCTCGCCCACCGAGGCCGTCACCATGACCCTCGACCTCGACGGCGCCGACGACACCGGGGTGTTCATCCCCCCCGGCGTGGCCCACGGCTTCGCCTCGCTCACCGACGTCCTGCTGTGGTACCTGGTCGACGGCTACTACAACCCCAACGACGAGCTCGGTCTGGCCTGGGACGACCCCGAGGTCGGGGCCGACTGGGGGGTGACGGGCCCGGTGCTCTCGGCCCGGGACCAGGCCAATCCCCGTCGCTCCGCCATCGATCCCGCCCTGCGCCCCCGCTACGGCCTGCGCACCTGAGCCTTCCGGGCGAGCCGGGGGATGGCTGGACTCGGCCCTCCGGACCCGGCACGCTGGCGGGCGTGGACGAGTCCCAGCAGTGGGTGGCCTTCGGGCGCTGGCTGGCCGAGCAGCGCGAGCACCTGGGGCTGCGCCGCCGTGACGCCGCTCGCCGGGCCAAGATCCCCGAGACCATGTGGCGGGACCTCGAGACGGGACGCAAGGAGGCCATCGGGGGCATCCGCCTGCTCCCGAATCCCAGCCCCGAGGTGCTCGAGCGGGTGGCCGGGGCCCTCGAGGTGCCGGTCGAGGACGTCCTGGCGCGGGTCGGCCGCCCCCGGCCCCGTCCCCGCCCCCTGGCCGCCGTGCCCTCGGCGGGCGAGGGCGGGCGAGGCGAGGAGGGCTCGCTCCTGGCCCTGAAGCTGCGCCGGCTGTCCGAGCGCGATCGCACCCTGGTGGAACGCCTCGTCGACGCCATGCTCGAGCTCGACGAGCGGGCCTGAGCGGCACCGGGCGTGCGCTTCGGCATCTTCTACGAACACCAGCTCCCTCGGCCCTGGGGACCGGAGGCGGAGTACCGGCTCCTGCAGGACGCCCTGGAGCAGGTCGAGCTGGCCGACCGGTTGGGCTTCGACACGGTGTGGGTGGTCGAGCACCACTTCCTCGAGGAGTACTCCCACTCCTCGGCACCCGAGGTCTTCCTGGCCGCCGCCAGCCAGCGCACCCGCACCATCCGCCTCGGCCACGGCATCGTGGCGCTCCCGGTGGGGTACAACCACCCGGCCCGGGTGGCGGAGCGCATCGCCACCCTCGACCTCCTCTCGGACGGGCGGGTGGAGTTCGGCACGGGGGAGTCCAGCTCCGAGATGGAGCTGGGCGGCTTCGGCGTGGACCGGGCCACCAAGCGGGCCCAGTGGGCCGAGGCCCTGGACGTCGTCACCCGCCTCCTGGTGGAGGAGCCCTTCGCCGGTGCCGACGGCGCCTTCGTGCGCATGCCGCCCCGCAACCTCGTCCCCAAGCCGCGCCAGCGTCCCCACCCCCCGCTGTGGGTGGCCTGCAGCCGCGCGACACCATCCTCCTGGCCGCCACCCGGGGGTTGGGTGCCCTCACCTTCTCCTTCATCGAGCCCGAGGAGGCCCGCCACTGGGTCCGGGACTACTACGCCACCCTGGCCTCGCCCGCCTGCGTCCCGGCCGGCTTCGCCGTCAATCCCTCCCTGGCGTGCGTCCTCCCCCTCCTGTGCCACCGGGACGAGGCCACCGCCATCGACCGCGGTCTCGACGGGAGCCATTTCTTCGGGTACTCGCTGGCCCACTACTACGCCTTCGGGACGCACGTCCCGGGGGAGACCGACGTGTGGGAGGAGTTCGGGCGCCGTCGCCACGAGATGGGGTTCGACCGGGCCGTGGCGGCCCGGACCGGGGCGCCGCTCGGGGCCAGGTTGCTGGAGGAGGGCATGGGGTCCCTGCGGGGGGCGGTGGGAACGCCGGCGCAGGTGCGGGCGCTGGTGCGCTCCTACGAGGAGGCCGGCGTGGACCAGCTCGTCTTCGTGAGCCAGGCGGGCCGCACCCGCCACGAGCACATCTGCGAGTCCCTGGAGCTCTTCGCCCGGGAGGTGATGCCGGAGTTCCGGGAGCGGGCCCCGGCCCACGAGGCGGCCCGGGACGAGCGCCTGGCCCCGGCCCTCGAGGCCGCCCTGGCCCGCCGCCCCCCGCCCCGGCGGCCCCCGGCCGGGTTCGCCGTCCCCGCCGCGCCCCGGTACTGAGGGGCCCCCTCCGCCCGGCCGGGTGCCATCGTTGTGATTCGCGTGGTGGCGCCGGGCCCGCACAACCGCACGTGGGGGGGCTTTCACCCAGCGCGACGCCACACGCGTCGCGATACCCCCCGGCGTCCATCTTCGGTTGAATGGGAGCGATGACCACGGGGCTCGTCGTCGGGGTGCTCGTCGTCGTCGGCGTGATCGTGGCCCGCCTGGCGTGGCGGCGCGTCGCCGACGAGCGCCTGTCGGTGCGCGAGCACCAGCACACCCTGGAGACGCTGCGGCACATGGCCGACAGCCGCGAGGAGGCCCAGCGCGCCGCCACCGGCAACCGGGGTCGG
>DATJOV010000467.1:0-2274 GCA_035506735.1 Acidimicrobiales bacterium
TACGCCACCCACGTGGCCAGCGACGGCGCCGTGTTGCCCGATCACGACGTGGTGGTGCTGGACGAGGCCCACGCCGTGGAGGACGTGATGACCGAGGCCCTCGGCATCGAGCTCACGGGGGGTCGGCTGCGGGCCGTGGCCCAGGGGGCCCGGACCCTGGTGGGGGCGGCCGAGGCGCAGAGGGCCGACGCCGTGACCGAGGCCGCCGACCGCATCGAGGCCGAGCTGGGGCCGAAGGTGGGCCACCGGGTCCTGGCCGGGGGGGACACGGCGCTGGCCGACGCCCTGGCCCTGGCCCGGGGGCGCCTGGAGGCCCTCACCGCCGCGCTGCGCCGGGCCGAGGCGGCCCGACCCGAGGGCGCTGACCCCGGCGACGACGCCGGGGCCCGCCGCAGCCGGGCCCTGCTCGCCCTGGGCCATCTGGGCGACGAGCTCGGCGCCCTGGTCGCCCTGGACGACGACCACGTGGCCTGGGTCGAGGCGGGGGGCCCGGGGGGCCGCACCCCCACCTTGCGGGCCGCCCCCATCGACGTGGGGCCGGTGCTGGCCACCAGGTTGTGGCCGGGCGTCACGGCCGTGCTCACCTCGGCCACGGTGCCGCCCCGGCTGGAGGAGCGCCTCGGGCTGCCCGCCGCCGACACCGACCGGGTGGCGGTCGAGAGCCCCTTCCCCTTCGACGAGTGCGCCCTGCTGTACTGCGCCGCGCACCTCCCCGATCCCCGTCGTCCCGAGGCCCGACCCGCCCTCCACGCCGAGCTGGCCTCGCTGGTGAGCGCGGCCGGGGGTCGCACCCTGGCCCTGTTCACCAGCTGGCGGGGCATGCAGGAAGGCGCCGAGGCGGTACGGCCCCGGGTCGCCTTCCCCATCCTGGCCCAGGGCGACATGCCCAAGGCCCGGCTGCTCGAGGCGTTCGCGGTCGAGCAGGCGGCGTGCCTGTTCGCCACCATGTCGTTCTGGCAGGGGGTGGACGTGCCCGGCCCCACCCTCAGCCTGGTGGCGCTGGACCGCCTGCCCTTCCCCCGCCCCGACGACCCGCTGCTCCAGGCCCGTCGGGAGCGGGCCGGCGAGGGCGCCTTCCGGCTCGTCGACCTGCCCCGGGCCGCCACCCTGCTGGCCCAGGGGGCGGGGCGGCTCATCCGCACCACCACCGACCGGGGGGTGGTGGCCGTCCTCGACTCGCGCCTGGCCACGGCCGGGTACCGGCGCGACCTCTTGGCCGGCCTGCCGCCCATGCGGCGCACCATCGACCACGACGAGGTCGTGGCCTTCCTCGAGGCCCTGGCCCGCCAGCACGGCGACTGATCCCGGGGGGGCGCCCGAGGCCGCCGGGGCTCAGTACCCGAGGCGCTCGATGACGTCGGGGCGCTGCTGCCAGTGCTTCTCGACCCGCACCCGCAGCTCGACGAAGGCACCGGGCGGCAGCTGGGCCCGCACCGCCGAGCCCACCTCCTTCAACAGGGCGCCGCCCCTGCCGATGACCATGCCCTTCTGGGACTCGCGCTCCACCACGATGTCGATGCGCACCACCGGCCACTCCCATTCCGTGACGCGACAGGCGATGGCGTGGGGGAGCTCCTCGCGCACGTGGGCCAGCAACTGCTCGCGCACCAGCTCGGCCACCCAGAAGGCCTCGGGCACGTCGCTCACCATGTCGTCGGGGAAGTAGGCGGGGCCCGGCTCCAAGCGGGCCAGCACGGCGTCGACCAGTGCCGGCACGCCCTCGCCGGTCCGGGCCGACAGCGGGAAGTACTCGATGACGCGCTCGGGGGGGGCGCCCGCCTCCTGCACCGCCGCCTGGGCCTGGGCCAGGCGCTCGAGGACGTCGGGCCGGGGGGCGTGATCGAGCTTGTTCACCACCACCACGATCTGAGCCGGGCTGTCGACGGCGCGGGCCAACACGAGGCGGTCGCCCGGGCCCACCGCCGCGGTGGCGTCGAGCACGGGCACGCACACGTCGATGTCGTCGAGGGCCTCGGCCACGTGGTCGTTGAGGCGGGCGCCGAGCGCGCTCTTGGGCCGGTGCAGCCCGGGGGTGTCGACCACCACGGCCTGCACCCCGGGGCGGTGCAGCACCCCCCGCACGGTGCGACGGGTGGTGTTGGGACGGGGAGAGGTGATGGTGACCTTGGTGCCGAGGATGGCGTTCACGAGCGTGGACTTGCCGACATTGGGCCGGCCCACCACGGTGACGAAGCCCGACCGCAGGTCCCCCACGGCGGGCTCAGTCCTTGGGGGCGGGGGCGTGGTCGTCACCACCGGGGGCGGGGGCGGTCA
>DATJOV010000468.1:0-15942 GCA_035506735.1 Acidimicrobiales bacterium
GCCCGGGCCACGGGGGGGGAGGAGCGGGTCGCCTTCGACGGTTACCCCGACCCCGGCGCCCCCGCCGCCGTCCTGGTCCCCCTGTTCGAGGGCGGGGGCGAGACCAGGGTGGTGCTGACCCGCCGGGCGGCCCACCTGCGCACCCACACCGGGGAGGTGAGCTTCCCGGGGGGCCGCCTCGACCCGGGCGAGGCCCCCGAGGCGGGGGCGGTGCGGGAGGCGGCCGAGGAGGTGGGCCTCGACCCCGCCCGGGTGGAGCTCGTCGGCAGGCTGACCCCGCTCTCCACCTTCTCGTCGCGCTCGACCATCACGCCCGTGGTGGGGGTGCTCGACGGCGCCCCCCGGCTGGTTCCCAACCCCCACGAGGTGGCCCACGTCTTCGACGTGGCCCTGGCCGAACTGGCCGCCGACGGGGTCTTCCGGGAGGAGCGCTGGATCGTGCCGGGCCGGCCCTGGCCCACGACCCATCCCGCCGGCGACCCCGCTGGCGACGGCTCCTTCCCGGTGTGGTTCTTCGAGCTCCCCGCCGACACCGTGTGGGGGGCCACGGCCCGGGTGCTGGTGGAGCTGCTGCGCCTCGTGCTGGTGCCCTGACCCCGCCACCAGGGACCCCGTCCCCGGCACGGTCCCACGGGGCCGGACGGTCACGGGCCCCACGGGGCCGGACGGTATCGTGGGTGGTACGCCACGGGCGGGGCGTGGAGGCGACGACCGGGCAGGAGGAACCCAGTGGCGGAGATCGAGATCGGCATCTACAAATCGGGGCGCCGGGCCTACGGATTCGACGACATCGCCATCGTCCCCAGCCGCCGCACGCGCGATCCCGAGGACGTGGACGTGTCGTGGGAGATCGACGCCTACCGCTTCGACCTGCCCCTCATGGCGGCGGCCATGGACGGGGTGGTGAGCCCCCGCACGGCGGTGGAGGTGGGGCGCCTGGGCGGCCTGGCCGTCCTCAACCTCGAGGGGCTGTGGACCCGCTACGAGGACCCCGAGGCCCTCTTCGAGGAGATCGCCAACCTCGAGGACGACAAGGCCACGGCCCGCATGCAGCAGATGTACCTCGAGCCCATCAAGCCCGAGCTGGTGACGGCCCGCATCCGGGAGATCAAGGCCGCCGGGGTGGTCTCGTGCGCGTCGGTCACCCCCCAGCGCACCACCGAGCTGTCCTCCGCCATCCTGGCGGGCGAGCTCGACATGCTCGTCATCCAGGGCACGGTGGTCTCGGCCGAGCACGTCTCGAAGAGCGTCGAGCCCCTCAACCTGAAGAAGTTCATCCGCTCCTACGACCTCCCCGTCATCGTGGGGGGCTGCGCCTCGTACCAGGCCGCCCTCCACCTCATGCGGACCGGGGCGGTGGGCGTGCTGGTGGGCGTGGGGCCGGGCAACGCCTGCACCACCCGGGGAGTGCTCGGCCTCGGGGTGCCCCAGGCCACCGCCATCGCCGACGTGGCCGGGGCCCGCATGCGCCACCTGGACGAGACCGGGGTCTACGTCCACGTGATCGCCGACGGCGGGATGAGCCGGGGCGGGGACATCGCCAAGGCCATCGCCTGCGGCGCCGACGCCGTCATGCTGGGCTCGCCCCTGTCGTCCGCCCTGGAGGCCCCGTGCCGGGGCTTCCACTGGGGCATGGCCACGTTCCACCCCACCCTGCCCCGGGGCGCCCGGGTGCGCACCACGGTGCGGGGCTCGCTCCGGGAGATCCTCCTCGGCCCGGCCCACGAGAACGACGGCCGCATGAACCTCTTCGGGGCCCTGCGCACGGCCATGGCCACGTGCGGCTACGAGACCGTGAAGGAGTTCCAGAAGGCCGAGGTGATGGTGGCCCCCGCCCTGCAGACCGAGGGCAAGGCCCTGCAGCGGTCCCAGGGCGTGGGGATGGGGCACTGAGCCCCCGCCCGTACCCCGCCGTCCCCCCACCACCCCCAGCCCCGTGACCCCGTCCCCGTGACCCCGTCCCCCGTGACCCCGTCGCCCGTGACCCCGTCGCCCGTGACCGCAGCCCCCGACACCGTCCTCGTCGTCGACTTCGGCGCCCAGTACGCCCAGCTCATCGCCCGCCGGGTGCGCGAGGCCCGGGTCTACTCCGAGATCGTCCCCCACACCACGAGCGCCGCCCGGCTGCTCGAGCGCCGGCCCAAGGGGATCATCCTCTCGGGCGGGCCGCGCTCGGTCTACGCCGAGTGGGCGCCGGCGGTGGACCCCGCCGTGTACGAGGCCGGGGTGCCGATCCTCGGCATCTGCTACGGGGCCCAGCTCCTCACCCGCCAGCTGGGCGGGGTGGTGGCCCGCACCGGGCGGGGCGAGTACGGGCGGACGCCGCTCACCCGCAGCGCCCACTCCCCGCTGTTCGCCGACTGGCCCCCCCAGGGCGACGCCGACGTGTGGATGAGCCACGCCGACTCCATCACCGAGGTCCCCCCCGGCTTCGTGGCCACGGCCTCCACCCCCGACGCCCCCGTGGCCGCCCTGGACGACACCGAGCGGCACATCCACGGCGTGCAGTTCCACCCCGAGGTGGTGCACACGGCGCGGGGCCAGGAGCTGCTCGAGCGCTTCCTCTTCGACGTGTGCGGGGCCCGCCCCCTGTGGACCCACACCAACATCATCGAGTCCTCGCTCCAGGCGGTGCGGGCCCAGGTGGGCGGGTCCCGGGTCCTGTGCGCCCTGTCCGGCGGGGTGGACTCGGCCGTGGCCGCCGCCCTGGTCCACCGGGCCGTGGGGGACCAGCTCACCTGCGTGTTCGTGGACACCGGCCTCATGCGGGCGGGCGAGGCCGAGCAGGTGGAGGAGACCTTCCGCCGCCAGTTCCACATGGACCTGGTCCACGTGAAGGCGGCCGACCGCTTCTTCGGGGTGCTGGAGGGCGTCACCGACCCCGAGGCCAAGCGCAAGGCCATCGGCGAGACCTTCATCCGGATCTTCGAGGAGGTGGCCGCCGACGTCGAGGACGCCGGCTTCCTGGTGCAGGGGACCCTGTACCCCGACATCATCGAGTCCGGGACCTCGGACGCCGCCACCATCAAGTCCCACCACAACGTGGGGGGACTGCCCGAGGACATGGCCTTCGACCTGGTCGAGCCCCTGCGCCAGCTGTTCAAGGACGAGGTGCGGGCCGTGGGGGAGGAGCTGGGGCTGCCCGAGGAGATCGTGTGGCGCCAGCCATTCCCGGGGCCGGGCCTGGCCGTGCGCATCATCGGCGAGGTCACCCGGGAGCGGGCCGAGATCCTGCGCGCCGCCGATGCCATCGTGGTGGAGGAGGTGCGCCGGGCCGGGCTGTACCGCCAGCTGTGGCAGAGCTTCGCCGTGCTGCCCGCCGTGCGCACCGTGGGCGTCATGGGCGACGGCCGCACCTACGCCTACCCGGTGGTGATCCGCGCCGTCACCTCCGACGACGCCATGACCGCCGACTGGGCCCGCCTCCCCCACGAGCTCCTCGAGCGCCTGTCCAGCCGCATCATCAACGAGGTGGACGGCGTCAACCGGGTGGCCCTCGACATCACGTCGAAGCCGCCCGGCACCATCGAATGGGAGTGAGCGTGGCGGCCGGCTCCCCCCTGCCCCGCCTGGGAGGGCTGGGGTCCCACGACGGGGGCGACGAGTTCGAGGGGGCCGAGGTCCCCGCCCCCGGCGCCCGCCCCGGCCGCCGCCCCTCGTGGACCGAGGGGCTGCCCCGGCCCGACGAGCTCCTGGTGGGGCTGAACGAGCCCCAGCGCCGGGCCGTGGTGCACCGCGGCACCCCGCTCCTCGTGGTGGCGGGGGCGGGGTCGGGCAAGACCCGGGTGCTCACCCACCGGGTGGCCCATCTCATCGCCGCCGGCGACGCCACCCCGTGGCAGATCCTCGCCATCACCTTCACCAACAAGGCCGCCGACGAGATGCGCGAGCGCCTGGTGCGCCTGGTCGGGCCCGTGGCCGAGCGCATGTGGGTATCCACCTTCCACGCCGCCTGCGTGCGCATGCTGCGGGCCCACGCCGAGCGCCTCGGCTACCGGCGCTCGTTCACCATCTACGACGACGCCGACTCGCGCCGGCTGGTCGAGCACATCCTGCGCGACCTCAACATCGACGCCAAGAAGCTCCCCGCCCGCTCCGTCCAGGCCGCCATCTCCGGCGCCAAGGCCGAGCTGGCCGACGCCGCCGCCTACCGGGCGGCGGCCGGCTCGGTGTTCGAGCGGCGCATGGCCGACGTCTACACCGAGTACGAGCAGCGCCTGGCGGCCGCCTCGGCCATGGACTTCGACGATCTGCTGCTGCGCACCGTCCAGCTGCTGCGCCAGGCGCCCGACGTCCTCGAGGCCTACCGCACCCGCTTCACCCACGTCCTGGTGGACGAGTTCCAGGACACCAACCGGGCCCAGAACGAGATCGTGCTCATGCTGGCGGCCGAGCACCACTCGGTGTGCGTGGTGGGCGACAGCGACCAGTCCATCTTCGGCTGGCGCGGCGCCGACATCCGCAACATCTTCGAGTTCGAGGAGGCCTTCCCCGACGCCGCCGTGATCCCCCTGGAGCAGAACTACCGCTCCACCCGGACCATCCTCGACGCCGCCAACGCCGTCATCGCCAACAACACCACCCGGGTGCCCAAGGAGCTGTGGACCGAGGGGGAGCCGGGCGAGCCCATCGTCCGCTACCGGGCCGAGGACGAGTACGACGAGGCGGCCTGGGTGGCCACCGAGATCGGCCGCCTGCGGGAGTTCGAGGGCCTCGACGCCGGCGACGTGGCCGTGTTCTACCGCACCAACGCCCAGAGCCGGGCCCTGGAGGAGGAGCTGGTGCGGGCCGCCATCCCCTACAAGGTGGTGGGGGGCACCCGCTTCTACGACCGGCGCGAGGTGAAGGACCTCCTCGCCTACCTGCGGGTGGTGGCCAATCCCTCCGACGAGGTGTCGGCCCGGCGCGTGGTCAACGTGCCCCGCCGGGGCGTGGGCGACGCCTCGGTGGAGCGGGTGGCCCGCTTCGCACGCGACCGGGGCCTTTCCTTCGCCGAGGCCCTGAGCCGGGCCGACGAGGCCGGGGTGACGGGTCGGGCGGCCCGGGGGGCGGCGGAGTTCAGCGCCTTCCTGGAGGAGCTGCGGGCCATGGCCATGGCCGGGGCCGGGCCCGGGCCGCTCATCGAGACCGTGGCGGAGCGCACCGGCTACCAGAGCGCCCTGGAGGCGGAGCAGACCCTCGAGGCCCACGGGCGCCTCGAGAACATCGCCGAGCTGGCCGGTGCGGCGGCCGGGTACGCCGGTCTGGACGAGTTCCTGGAATCGGTGGCCCTCGTGTCCGACGCCGACGAGCTGGGCGACGCCACCGGGCGGGTGTCGCTCATGACCCTGCACACGGCCAAGGGCCTGGAGTTCCCCGCCGTGTTCCTGGTGGGGCTGGAGGACGGGGTGTTCCCCCACCTGCGCGCCCTCGACGATCCCCTCCAGCTCGAGGAGGAGCGCCGCCTGGCCTACGTGGGCATCACCCGGGCCCGGCGCCAGCTCTACGTCACCCACGCCTGGAGCCGCACCCTGTGGGGCTCGACCAGCCACGCCATCCCCAGCCGCTTCCTGTCCGAGCTCCCGGCCGAGCTGGTGCGGGACGTGGGGGCGTGGCGGGCCCGCCCCGACCCCCTGCGGTCCTCGTCGTGGAACCGCCGCCGCCTCCGGGCCGGCGCCGGGGGGGACGAGTGGGACGGCGTGGACGTCGCCGCCGACCCACCCGAGGCCCACGGCCGCCACGACGGGGACTGGGTGGAGGACTTCCACGACCCCGACCCGTGGGAGGACGAGGCCCCCCGGCCCCCGCCCGCCCCGGCCCGGCGGGCCCCTGCCACCCACGCCCCCCGCGCCGGCTCGGGCCGCCGCAGCCGGCTGCCCAAGATGGCGGAGTGGCGCGACCAGCGCGGCGGGCGGTGAGCACCGACCCCCGGGACTGGGACGCCGCCACCTACGACCGCATCGCCGACCCCATGACCCGGTGGGGGGCGGGCGTGCTCGAGCGCCTCGAGCTCGGCGGCGACGAGACCGTCCTCGACGCCGGGTGCGGGAGCGGGCGGGTCACCGAGCTCCTCCTCGGGCGCCTGCCCCGGGGCCACGTGGTGGCCGTCGACGCCGCCCCCTCCATGGTGGCCGAGGCCCGCCGCCGCCTGGCCCGCTTCGGCGACCGCGTCAGCATCGTCGAGGCCGACCTCCTGGCGCTGTCGCCCGCCGTGCTCGGCGACAGGGCGCCGGTCGACGCCGTGCTGTCGACGGCCACCTTCCACTGGGTCCTCGACCACGACCGCCTCTTCGCCAACCTGGCCTCGGTCATGCGCCCGGGGGCGGTGCTCGAGGCCGACCTGTGCGAGCTCACCCCCGCCGACCTGGGGGGGCGGGCCCCGGTGGACGCCGTGCTGTCCACCGCCACCTTCCACTGGATCCTCGACCACGACCGGCTCTTCGCCAACCTGGCGGCGGTCATGCGCCCCGGGGCGGCCCTCGAGGCCCAGTGCGGGGCGGCCGGCAACATCGAGCGGCTGCTGGCGGCGGTGCGGGCGGCGGGGATGGAGCGGGCCGGGACGTGGCTCTACGCCACGCCCGAGGACACCCGGGCCCGCCTGGAGCGGGCCGGCTTCGACCACATCGCGGTGTGGACCCATCCCGAGCCCACGCCCCTGGCCCCGGGGGAGGAGCTCGAGACCTACCTGGGCACGGTGTGCCTGCGGGCCCACGTGGCCCCCCTGGGGGCGGCCGAGCGCGCCGCCGTGTTGCGGCGGGTGGCCCGGGCCATGCCCGAGCCGGTCATCGACTACGTGCGCCTGAACATCAGCGCCCGGCGGGCCTGAGCGGCCGGGCCGGGGCGGCTCGGCTCAGCCCGGCAGGCGGCGCCACAGCGCCGCCGGGGCCAGGCGCAGGGCCCCGAACACCAGGCGCAGGGGGGGCGGGGACCACACCACGGGGGCGCCCCGCTCCAGGCCGGCCACCACGTCGGCGGCCACGGCGTCGGGGGTGGTGGCGAAGGGGGCGGGGTCCCGCCCCGCCGTCATGCGGGTGGCCACCCAGCCGGGGCGGACGATGGTGAGCGACGCCCCCGTGCCCCGCAGGGACTCGGCCAGCCCCTGGGCGAAGGCGTCGAGGCCGGCCTTGGAGGCCCCGTAGACGTAGTTGGACCGCCGCACCCGCACCCCGGCCACCGACGACAGCACCACCAGCCGGCCGTGGCCCTGGCGCCGCAGCACCTGGGCGAAGGCGGTGAGGGCGGCGGCGGTGCCGGCCGTGTTGACCCCGAGGAGGCGGGCCACCGCGCCCGGGTCGGCCTCGTCCTCCTCCTGGTGGCCGAGCACCCCGGTGGCCACCAGCACCAGGTCGACCTGGCCCAGGCGGCGCCCCGCCTCTTCGGCCAGGGCGGCGGCGGCCTCGGGCTCGGTCACGTCCAGGGTGGCTGCGCTCACGTCGGTCGCCCCCAGGGCGCTCAGCTCCTTGGTGGCGGCGGCCAGCCCCACCTGGTCGCGCCCCGACAGCACCACCGACCGCAGGCGCCGGGCCACCAGGGCCCGCAGCACGGCCCGGGCGATCTCCGAGGTCCCGCCCACCGCCACCGCCGTCTGGGGCATGCCCGTGCCGTCGTTCACGACCCCGCCCGCCGACGGCGCCGGGCCGGCTCCCGCCCGCCCCCGGCCACGGGCAGGCGCCGGGCCAGGTCGGAGCCGAGGACCCCCTCGGGGTCCACCCGCCGCCGCACGGCCTGGAACTCGCCCAGGCGGGGGTACATGGCGGCCAGGAGGTCGGGGCGCAGGCGGGCGTCCTTGGCCAGGTAGACCCGGCCCCCGGCCGCCGCCACCACCTCGTCCAGCCCGTCCAGGAGCTCCCCCAGGCCGGGCCGCCCGCCCGGCAGGTCGAGGGCCAGGGTCCATCCCGGGGCGGGGAACGACAGGGGGCCGGGGTCGCCCGGCCCGAAGCGCTTGAGCACGGCCAGGAACGAGGCCACCCGGCGGGCGCTCAGGCGCTCGAGCACGGCCCGCAGGGCGTCCTCGGCCCCGAAGGGCACCACGAACTGGTACTGGAGGAAGCCCCGGGGCCCGTACAGGCGGTTCCAGGCCCCCACCCCGTCGAGGGGGTGGAAGTAGGCGGCGATGGACTGGGGTTGGCCCTGGCGCCGGCGTGGCGCCTTGCGGAACCACACCTCGTTGAAGGCCGTGATCGAGGCCACGTTGAGCAGGCCCGGGGGGGCGGTGACGGGGACGGTGAGGCGCTGGGCCGGGGCGAAGCGCAACGCCTCGCCCCCGCCCCGGCGGGACGGGGGGAGGTCGTCCCGGCGGGCGTGGTCGGCCCGGGTGAGCACGGCCCGCCCCAGGCGCCGGCCCCGGGCCAGGCAGTCGATCCACGCCACCGAGTAGCGGTACTCGGCGTCGCGTCCGGCCATGCGGGCCATGCAGTCGTCGAGGTCGGTGGCCCGCTCGGTGTCGACCAGCATGGTGGAGGTCTCCACCGGGACCAGGGCCAGGGTGGCCTCGGTCACCACGCCGGTGAGGCCCATGCCCCCGGCCGTGGCCCAGAACAGCTCGGGGTCCGAGGCCACCGACACCACGGCCCGCCCCGTCGGGGTGACCAGCGTGAGGGAGCGGACGTGGGAGCAGAAGCCCCCGTCGCGGTGGTGGTTCTTGCCGTGGATGTCGGCTGCCACGGCCCCGCCCACGGTGACGTAGCGGGTCCCCGGGGTCACGGGCACGAACCAGCCCCGGGGCAGGAGCTCCCGCATGAGGCGGTCGAGGGAGACGCCGGCCTGGACCCGGACCCAGCCCTCCTCCAGGTTGGCGTCGAGCACCCCGTCCAGGCCGGTGAGGTCGAGGACCGTCCCCCCGGCGCACTGGGCGGCGTCGCCGTAGGCGCGCCCCAGGCCCCTGGCGATGACCCGGTGCCCCCCGGCCGCGGCCCGGGCCAGCACGGCCTCGACCTCCTCGGCGCTCCCCACCCGCACCACCTCGGCCGCGCTGGGGGCGGCGCCGCCCCAGCCGGCCAGCACGCGGCGGCCCCCCCCGGGCCCCGCCGCGGCGCCCGCGCTCACGCCGCGTCCCTCACGCGTAGACGCCGATGGCGAAGAGGGCCACCCAGGCCAGGGCCAGGGCCTGCAGGAGGTGGTCGCGCAGGGCCAGCTCCTCGGGGGCGGCGCCGTGGCCCTGCTCGAAGCGCAGCTCCACGTGGAGGATGGCCATGACGAAGGGCACGATGGACAGCTCGAACCAGATGGGGTGGTGCCCCCGGGCCTGCGAGGCCCGCTCGAAGGCCCACAGGCAGTAGGCGGTGACGGTGACCGAGGCCGACAGGAGGCGCACCGAGCGCAGGAAGGAGGCGGGGTAGAGGGCCAGGGCGGGGCGGTGATGGGCCCGGCGCTCCCCCAGGTCGGCGTGCTCGGCGCTGCGCTTGCCCGCCACCACCAGCAGGGCCCCGAAGGACGAGACGATGACGAACCAGTTCGACAGGGGGACCCCCACGGCCACCCCGCCGGCGATGGCCCGGAGGACGAAGCCGGCCGAGACGCAGGCCATGTCCACCACCGGCTCGTGCTTGAGGCGCAGGGAGTAGGCCGTGGACACGGCGGCGTAGATGCCCACCACCAGGGCCAGGCGCCCGCCCGCCAGCACCCAGGCGCACGTCACCGCCCCCGCCAGCAGCACCACCCCCACGGCGGCGGCCAGGGGCACGGGGACCTCCCCCGAGGCCACGGGGCGCAGGCGCTTGGTGGGGTGGTGGCGGTCGGCCGGGGCGTCCAGGGTGTCGTTGACGAAGTAGGTGCCCGAGGCGGCCAGGCAGAACACGGCCGCTCCCTCCAGGGCGAGGAGGGCGGCGTGGCGGTGGGAGAGCACCCCGGCCGCGCCCGGGGCGGCGAACACGAGGACGTTCTTGATCCACTGGCGGGGGCGGGCCAGGCGCACCAGGTCGGGCACGAGCCGGCCCGACCGGGGCCCCGGCGGGCGGGGGTGGGCCGGTCCCTGCTGCGCTTCCCCCTGGGTGGTGACGGCGCGGACCATGGCTCCCCGGAATGGACGGGCGTAGCGCCACCCCCGTGCGCCATCGGCCGTCGTCACCTGCGACGCTACCATGCGCCCTCCGTGTTCTCCCAGGCCCGGCGGGCCTCCGGGCCTGGTCGGGAGGGACGGGCCGGCCCCGGGCCGAGCCGGCCGTGGCCCCGGGGAGGGCGCCCCCCGCCCTGCCGTGTGGCGCCGGGACGGGACCAGGTGCCTACACTCGGTGGCCGATGAGACGTCCCTACCGCGTGGTGGTCGCCAAGCCCGGGCTCGACGGCCACGACCGGGGGGCCAAGGTCATCGCCCGCGCCCTGCGCGACGCCGGCTTCGAGGTCATCTACACCGGCCTCCACCAGACGCCGGAGCAGGTGGTGCAGGCCGTGCTCCAGGAGGATGCCGACGCCGTGGGGCTGTCGCTGCTGTCGGGGGCCCATCTCACCCTGGTCCCCCGCATCGTCGAGGGCCTGGCCGAGGCGGGGCGGGGCGACGTCCTGGTCATCGTGGGGGGCATCATCCCCGACGCCGACATCCCCACCCTCACCGCCATGGGCGTGGCCGGGGTCTTCACCCCCGGGGCGGCCCTGGACAGCACCGTGCAGTGGCTGGCCGACGCCCTGGACGGGCGCGAGGAGACGGCCGCCGCCGGCGGCTGACGCCGCCGCCCGCCCGGCCACACGAGACCAACCGACAACAGGACCAGAGCAAGGAGCGCCGGTGGACCTCTTCGAGTACCAGGGCAAGCAGTACTTCGCCCGCTACGGCATCCCCACCTCGGTCGGGGGGGTGGCCGACACCGTGGAGGAGGCCGTCGCCCAGGCCGAGCGCTCGGGCTACCCGGTGGTGGTCAAGGCCCAGGTCAAGGTGGGCGGCCGGGGCAAGGCAGGCGGGATCAAGCTGGCGGCCGACGCCGACGAGGTGCGCCGCCACGCCGCCGCCATCCTCGGCCTCGACATCAAGGGCCACGTCGTCGAGCGCCTGTGGGTGGAGCACGCCTCGGACATCGCCCACGAGTACTACGCCAGCTTCACCCTCGACCGGGGGGCCAAGCTCCACCTCTGCATGGTGTCGGCCAAGGGCGGGGTGGACATCGAGGAGGTGGCCGAGACCGACCCCGGGGCCATCGTCCGGCTCCACGTCGACC
Organism: Acidimicrobiales bacterium; assembly: GCA_035506735.1. Lineage (GTDB taxonomy): Bacteria > Actinomycetota > Acidimicrobiia > Acidimicrobiales > UBA8190 > DATJOV01. The sequence goes on from DATJOV010000468.1 coordinate 11,127, forward strand.
CCGTGGACGGCCTGGCCCCCGAGGCGGCGGCCCGGGCCGTGGAGGAGGCGGGGCTGCACCCCGAGGCCAGGGCCCAGGCGGCCGAGCTCCTCGGCGCCCTCTACCGCTGCTACACCGAGGGGGACTGCGACCTGGCCGAGATCAACCCCCTCATCCTCACCACCGACGGGCGGGTCCACGCCCTCGACGCCAAGGTCACCCTGGACGACAACGCCGCCTACCGCCATCCCGAGTGGGAGGAGTTCGCCGGCACCGAGACCACCGACGAGCGCGAGCGCCTGGCCCGGGAGCGGGGCCTCAACTACATCGGGCTGTCGGGCTCGGTGGGCATCATCGCCAACGGGGCCGGCCTGGCCATGAGCACCCTCGACGTGGTCAACCAGGTGGGCGGGAGCGCCGCCAACTTCCTCGACATCGGGGGCGGGGCCAACGCCGACGTGATGGCCGCCGCCCTGGAGGTCATCAACACCGACGAGGCGGTGCGCTCCATCTTCGTCAACATCTTCGGGGGCATCACCCGCTGCGACGAGGTGGCCAGGGGGATCGTGGAGGCCCTGGGGCGCGTCGACCTGCGCTCCCCCATCGTCCTGCGCCTCGACGGCACCAACGCCGAGGAGGGCCACGCCATCCTGGCCCCCCACGTATCGGACCGGCTCGTCGTGGACGAGACCATGCTGGGCGCGGCGCGCCAGGCGGTGGCGCTGGCAGGAGGAGACCGATGAGCATCTTCGTGGACGAGCACACCAAGGTCATCGTGCAGGGGCTCACCGGCAGCCAGGGCCGCTTCCACGGCCTGCGCAACCGGGACTACGGCACCAAGGTCGTGGCCGGGGTCACCCCGGGCAAGGGCGGCACCGACGTGGACGGGGTCCCCGTGTTCGAGTCCATGGTCGAGGCCGTGGCCGCCACCGGCGCCGACGCCTCGTTCGTGGTGGTGCCGCCCAAGGCGGCGGCGCGCGCCATCCTCGACGCGGCCGAGGCCGGGATCGCCTTCATCGTGTGCATCACCGAGGGCATCCCGGCCCAGGACGAGGCCCTCTTCTACAACACCCTGCGGCGCGACTTCCCCGACACCCGCCTCCTCGGGCCCAACTGCCCGGGGGTGATCTCGCCCGGCAAGTGCAACATCGGGATCACCTCGGGCGACATCGCCCTCCCGGGTGGGCCGGTCGGGATCGTGAGCCGCTCCGGGACCCTCACCTACCAGGCCCTGCACGAGCTGTCCCAGCAGAAGGTGGGCCAGACCACGTGCGTGGGCATCGGGGGCGACCCCGTGCCGGGGACGAGCTTCATCGACTGCCTGGCCGCCTTCGAGGCCGACCCCGACACCAAGGCGGTGATGATGATCGGGGAGATCGGCGGATCGGCCGAGGAGGAGGCGGCCCGCTTCATCCAGGCCTCGATGAGCAAGCCCGTGGTGTGCTACATCGCCGGGGTCACGGCCCCCCCGGGGCGCAAGATGGGGCACGCCGGGGCCATCATCTCGGGCTCCCAGGGCACGGCCCAGGCCAAGATGGCGGCCCTGGAGGCGGCCGGGGCCACGGTGGCGCTCAACCCCACCGAGGCGGGCGAGAAGATGGTGGAGATCGTCGCCGCCATGCGCTGAGTCCCGGGCCGTCCCTCCACGGGGCGCTGGTAGCGTGACCGGCGTGCGCGTGGCCGTGCTCGTCTCCGGTACCGGGAGCATCCTCGAGGCCATGCTGGCCGAGGGCGTCCCCGTGGCCGTGGTGCTGGCCGACCGCCCCTGCCGCGGCCTCGAGGTGGCGGCCGGGGCCGGGGTGCCGACCGCTCTGGTGGACCGGGCCCGGTACGGGGGCTACGGCCCCGGCTTCGACCGCCGACGCCACACCGTCGCCGTGACCGAGGCCCTCGTGGCGCGCCACGTCGACCTGGTGGTCATGGCCGGCTTCGGCACCGTGCTCGATACCCCCGTGCACGAGGCCTTCCCCGGGCGCATCCTCAACACCCATCCCAGCCTGCTCCCCGCCTTCCCCGGGTGGCACGCCGTGGCCGAGACCCTGGCCGCCGGGGTGCGCACCACGGGGTGCACCGTCCACCTGGCCACCCTGGAGGTCGACGCCGGGCGCATCCTGGCCCAGGAGGAGGTGCCGGTGCTGCCCGGTGACACCGAGCCCGTGCTGCACGAGAGGATCAAGCAGGTGGAGCGACGCCTGTACCCGGCCACCGTCAAGGCCGTGCTGCACGACCTCGAGGAGGGCCGGGCCCCCGGCGCCCCCCGGCGCGCCGGGGCCGCCGGCCCGGTGGCGTCGTGAGGGCGCTCCTGTCGGTCTACGACAAGACCGGCCTCACCGACCTGGCCGGGGGCCTGGCCGGGCTGGGCTGGGAGCTGCTGGCCAGCGGCAAGACCGCCGCCGCCCTGGCCGAGGCCGGCATCGCCCACCTCGAGGTGGCCGCCTACACCGGCGCCCCCGAGATGCTGGGGGGACGGGTCAAGACCCTGCACCCCAGGATCCACGGCGGCATCCTGGCCGACCGCGACGTCCCCGCCCACCTCGCCGACCTCGAGGCCCAGGGCATCGGGCCCATCGACCTGGTGGTGTGCAACCTCTACCCCTTCACCTCCGACCCCTCCATCGAGCTCATCGACGTGGGCGGCCCCACCATGGTGCGGGCCGCGGCCAAGAACCACGCCCACGTGGGGGTGGTCGTCGACCCCGCCGACTACGCCGTGGTGCTGGACGAGGTGCGCCGGGCCGGGGCCCTGTCGGCCGACACCCGCCGCCGCCTGGCCCGGGCCGCCTTCGCCCACACCGCCGCCTACGACGCCGCCATCGTGGGGTGGTTCGACGCCGGGGGGGCAGGGGGGGAGGCGGACCTGCTGCCCCCCACCCTCCACGTGGCCCTGGAGCGGGCCGAGGAGCTGCGCTACGGCGAGAACCCCCACCAGCGCGGCGCCCGCTACCGGGCCGCCGCCACCCCCACGTGGTGGGACGGGGTGGTCCAGCACGCCGGGGCCGCCCTCTCCTACCTGAACATCTTCGACGCCGACGCCGCCTGGCGCCTGGTGGGCGAGATCGGGGCCGGGCCCGAGGCGGCCGTGGCCATCATCAAGCACGCCAACCCGTGCGGGGCGGCCCTGGCCCCCACCCTGGCCGGGGCCTACACCCGGGCCCTGGAGTGCGACCCCGTGTCGGCCTTCGGGGGCGTGGTGGCCCTGGGGGGGCCGTGCACGGCCGAGGTGGCCGAGGCGGTGGCGGCCGGGCCCCAGGCCGACGTGGTGGTGGCCACCGCCTTCGACCCCGACGCCCTCGCCGTCCTGGTGGCACGGCGCAAGGCCACCCGCCTGCTCGCCGCCCCGGCCCACGCCGGGGCCCCCCTGGAGCTGCGCAGCCTGGGGGGCGGCTTCCTGGTCCAGGACGCCGACCGGGTCGGGGTGGAGCGCTCGGGCTGGCAGGTCCCCACCAAGGTCGCCCCCACCGACGAGCAGTGGCGCGACGTGGTGCTGGCCTGGCGGGTGTGCGCCCGCACCTCCTCCAACGCCATCGTGGTGGTGGCCGGGGGCCAGGCCCTGGGGGTGGGGGCAGGGCAGCAGAGCCGGGTCGAGGCGGCCCGGATCGCCGTGGGCAAGGCCGCCGGCCGGGCCCGGGGCGGGGCGGCCGCCAGCGACGCCTTCTTCCCCTTCCGCGACGGGCTCGACGCCGTGGCCGCCTCGGGCGTGGCCGTGGTGGTGCAGCCGGGGGGATCGGTGCGCGACGGCGAGGTGGTGGCCGCCGCCGACGAGCACGGCATGGCCATGGTGCTCACCGGCGAGCGCCACTTCCGCCACTGACGCCGGCGTGAGCGCCATCCTCCTCGACGGCGAGGCCCTGGCGGCGCGCCAGCGGGCCGAGCTGGCCGAGCGGGTGGACCGGCTGGCGGCCGAGGGGTTGCGCCCCGGGCTGGGGACCATCCTGGTGGGCGACGACGCCCCGAGCGCCCGCTACGTGGCGCTCAAGCACGAGGACTGCGCCAAGGTCGGCATCGCCTCCGTCCACGCCGAGCTGCCCGCCACCACCACCCAGGAGGAGCTGGTGGCGGTGATCGACCGCTTCAACGCCGACCCGGCCGTGCACGCCTACCTGGTGCAGTTGCCCCTGCCGGCCGGACTCGACGAGGAGGCCGCCCTCCTGGCCGTCGACCCCCGCAAGGACGTGGACGGCCTGCACCCGGTCAACCTGGGGCGCCTGGTCATGGGCATCTCCACCGGGCCCCTGCCGTGCACGCCGGCGGGCATCGTCGAGCTGCTCCACGCCCACGGCGTGCCGGTCGAGGGCCGCCACGTGGTCATCATCGGGAGGGGCATCACCATCGGGCGTCCCCTGGCCCTCCTCCTCACCCTCAAGCGCCCCGGCCTCAACGCCGCCGTCACCGTGGTGCACACCGGGGTGCCCGACCTGGCCGACCACGTGCGACGGGCCGACGTGGTGGTGGCCGCGGCCGGGTCCCCGGGCATCGTCACCCCCGACATGGTGAGGCCCGGGGCGGCCGTGGTGGGGGCGGGGGCCACCTTCGAGGGCAGGCGCCTCGTGCCCGACGTGGAGGAGTCGGTGGCCGAGGTGGCGGGCTGGATCACCCCCCGGGTGGGCGGGGTGGGCCCCATGACCCGGGCCATGCTCCTGCGCAACACCGTGCTGGCGGCCGAGCGCGCCGCCGGCCTGGCCCCGGGCGGGAGCGGCGGCGGCCGGTGAGGTCGGCCGCCCTCAGGCGGGGGCGTCGGGGGGAGCGGGGACGATGCGCCGCCCCGTCACCGTGGGGGAGGCCAGGGCGATCCAGTGGCCCCGGTCGCCCGCCGCCCAGGGCACGAGGGGCCGGGAGC
>DATJOV010000469.1:0-16743 GCA_035506735.1 Acidimicrobiales bacterium
GACGCCGCCACGCCGAGGTCGGCCAGCCCCAGGACCTCGAGGGCCTTGCGCTTGGCGCCCATCATCCCCTTGAGCGAGGCGTAGCGCAGCTCGGCCACGGCGTCGGTCACCGCCACCAGGGCGGGGAGCGGGGCCTCGACCACCTCGTCGCCCGCCTCGGTCTGGCGGGTGGCACGCACGGCGTCGTCGCCGAGCTCGAGGGCGGTCACCTGGGACACGACGGGGAGGCGCGTCCATTCCCCCACCGCCGACCACAGCAGCGCCCCCCCGCCGTCGCTGGTCTGCTGGCCGAAGAGGACGAGATCGGGACCCTCCCGCCCGAGCAGGGCGGCCACGATGCGGGCCGTGCCGAGCAGATCGGACCCGGCGGCGGCGGCGTCGCTCACCAGCACGGCGCGATCGGCCCCCAGGGCCAGGGGGGTGCGCAGCGCCTCGGCCGCGCCGGCCGGTCCGACCGAGACCACCACCACCTCGGCCCCCCGCTCCTCCTTGGCGCGCACGGCCACCTCCACGGCGTAGAGGTCGAAGGCGTTGACGTCCATGGCCCCCCGGCGGTCGATCCGCGCCGTGGCGGGATCGAGGCGGGCCCGGCCGTCGGGGACGCACTTCACGCACACCACGATCTTCATGGGCGGATCTTCACGGGCGGATTCCTGGGCACCCTCACGGGCGCCGATCGTACCGGCTGCCCGCTCCGGTGGCGAAGGCCTCACGCAGGGTGACGCGCACACGCGCCACATCGGGCCACCACCCGTAGGTGCCGTGCCGGCGAAGCTCCGTGGCCACCTCCACCAGGCGGGCGTAGGCGGCGAAGGCGAAGGCGCCGCCCACCGAGACGCGCCCCACGCCGGCTGCGGCCAGCTCGGGCACGGAGGGGCAGCCGTCGAGGGCGAGGACGCTCAGGGGACGGTCCAGCGAGGACACCACGGCGGTGACGTCGTCCAGGGTGCGCAGGCCGGGAGCGAAGAGGACGTCGGCACCGGCTTCCTGGTACGCCTGGAGGCGGGCGATGGTGTCGTCGAGATCCGGCCGCCCTCGGATGAGGTTCTCGGCCCGGGCCGTGAGCACCATCGGACGGGGGCCGCCGTGGGCGGCCTCGGCCGCGGCGGCGATGCGCTCGACGGCGAGGGCGCGGTCGTAGATGGGCTCGTCGGTCCGGCGGGTGAAGTCCTCCACCGAGCATCCCGCCAGACCGCCGTCACCGGCCCGCCGCACGGTGTCGGCCACCGTGGCCGGATCGGGACCGAACCCGTCCTCGGTGTCGGCGGTGACGGGAATGGCCACGGCGGCGGCCAATCGGGCCCCGTGGGCCAGCGCCTCGTCCCGGCCCACCTCCCCGTCGAGTCGGCCCAGGGTGGCGGCGAACCCGCTGCTCGTGGTGGCCAGGGCCTCGAACCCGAGCGCTTCCAGGAGCCGGGCCGAGCCTTCGTCCCAGGCGTTGGGCAACAGCAGCGGATCCCCGGGGCGGTGCAGGGCCATGAAGGCGGCAGCCCGCTGCACGGGCGGTGTGGCGTCGGTGTCGGTCACCGCCGCACGGTACCGGTCGCCGGTCGGGCCCGGGGGCGCCACCACGGCGGTTACCCGGGGGTCATCCCAGCGCGGCGGACGCTCCCGTCGGCGCTGTGGGGTGCCGGGCCCGCCGACCAAACCCTTGCTGGCCCGCCCGGGAAGGAGTAAGCAACGTCGTGAGGGGATTGCTCCGGCGGGAGGGGCCCCCAGCGGACGCCGGAACGCCGGAGCACAGCGAAGGGCGTGCGCATGGCACAGGCGTGGCGGGCTCGGGCACCGAAGGAACCGGCGGCGACACCGCCGCCAGGACCGTCGGTGTGGCGCCGGTTCCTCGTCCCCGTGACGATGGTGACGGGGATGGTGGCGCTGTCCGGGGGCGGCACCCTCGTCGCCCTGGGGGCGGCGACGGCCTCCGGGGCCGCCACCGGGCCGACCCTCAGTGCCTCGCCCTCCACCAAGCTCACCAACGGCGAGGCGGTGACGGTGACCGGCAGCGGGTTCGCCAAGAACTCCATCGGCAACATCCTCGAGTGCAACGACGACCCCAAGCAGCCCACCGTGGCCCTGGGATCGCCCGTGGACAGCTCCGTGCCGGTGAGCTGCATCCCCCCCTCGCTGGGCAAGCTGGTGACCACCAACAAGAAGGGAGACGTGTCGGCCACCTTCGACGTCCAGACGGGCACCACCGGCCCGCCGTGCGGACCGTCCCCCGACGCCGCCACCTGCCCCGCCACCGACAGCGCCGGGAACCCCCCCGCCACCGACGCCGCCAAGTACCCGTGCCCGCCCACGGCGGCCGAGGAGTCCGCCGGGGACGCCTGCGAGCTCACCTACGGGGACGAGACCGGTGAGAGCGCCGACGTCATCATCCTCTTCGGCTCCGAGACCCCGCCCACCACGAGCACCTCCACCACGAGCACCTCCTCCACGACGACCACGTCGACCACCAGCACCACCACGACGTCGACCACCACGACGTCGACCACCACGACGAGCACCACGACCACCACCACGCCGACCACCACCACGACGACCACACCCACGACCTCGGTCACCACCACGCAGGTCAACCCCACGGCGGTGACCCTGGGTCCGTCGGGCAGCGTGAGCGACGACGTGACGGTGCAGGGGGGCGCCACGTACGGACCCCCCACCGGGACGGTGGCCTTCTACGCGTGCCAGACGGGCACCTCCCAGACCCTGGCCCCCGGACCGTGCGCGGCCACGGGGTCGAACCTCCTGGACTCCACCCACGTCACCGCCGGGGCCGGCGACGCCTCGACGGCCACGTCGAGCGCCCTGGTCCCCACCGCAGGGGGCACGTGGTGCTTCTCGGCCACGTTCACCAGCAGCTCCAGCTACCAGTCGTCGTCGGACAACACCACCGCCGACGACGTCGACCCCAACGAGTGCCTGGTGGTGGCCACGGCCCCGTCCACCACCGCCAGCTTCGTGTCGTCGGCCGAGGTGACCCTCGGCCCCTCGGGGACGGTGAACGACGACGTGACCGTCGACGGCAACGTAGTGGGCGGGTCGCCCACGGGGACGGTGGCCTTCTACGCCTGCCTGGCCGATCCCTCCCAGACCTACGACCCGCAGGCCTGCCCGGCCACGGGGACGCCCTTCGACCCGGGTGAGAGCCTGGTGAGCGGGGCCGGGGACAGCGCCAGCGCCACGTCTGCCGACTTCACCCCGACGGCGGCGGGGACGTGGTGCCTCTCCGCCGTCTACGGCGGGGACGCCAACTACCAGGCCTCGTCGGACGACACCGACGCCGCCACCCTCGACAGTGACGAGTGCGTGCTCGTGGCCACGGCCCCCTCCACCACCGCCGGGGCGGTGTCGTCGGGCTCGGTGGCGGTGGGCTCCCCCGTGACCGACACCGCCACCGTGGCCGGCAACAGCGCCGGGGGCCCGCCTGCCGGCACCGTCGACTTCTTCGTGTGCGGGCCCCTGGCCGCCGACGCCACGTGCGGCACCACCTCGGCCCCCGAGGGGTCCCCGGCCCTCACCCCGGGCGCCGGCGCCACCGCCTCGGCCAGGTCCTCGACCTTCACCCCCACGGCGACGGGGGTGTACTGCTTCGCCGCCGTGTACGCCCCCTCGGGCACCGACTACGCCGCCTCGAGCGCCAACCAGAGCGGCGCCGACGATCGGGCCCAGTGCACCTCGGTGACCCCGGCCGCCTACACCATCTACAGCGCCGACCACGCCACCGCCACGGCCGGCGACACCTTCACCTTCGTCGTCCACACCTACGGCGGCCCCACCCCCAAGATCACCAAGAAGGGCAAGCTCCCCAGGGCCATCCACTTCGTCAACAACCGGAACGGGGAGGCCACCCTGACGGGGGTGGCCAAGGCCACCAAGGTGGGCACCTACCCCATCACCATCACGGCCACCTTCGGCCGCGGTGCAGCCAAGCACGTGGCCACCCAGGACTTCACCCTGACCGTCGTCTCCTGACCGTCCCCCCGGTGGCCCCCGGCCGCCCCCACCCGGTCAGGCCGGGCAGGGTCCGGCGGTGATGCGGACGGTCACGTCGGTGGCGCCGGCGGTGTTCTCGACGTCGACGGTCCCGGCGCCCGGCGCCGAGGTGACGGTGCCACCCGCTGCCGTGGCGCAGTAGCCGGCCGGGTAGTGCTCGGCCAGGGGCACGAAGACGACGGTGGGCTCGGACACCGCCGGGGCGGCCCGGTACCGCAGGGTGTAGGCGCCGGTGACGGGGTCGAAGGACTCGGTCGTGGGCACCCCCGCCACCGCCTTGGCGTAGGTGCGCGACAGGACCGGGAGCATGGCGGCGGTGGGGGCGCTCGGGGGGAACAGCCCCGACGTGTGGGACCCGGTGGGATCGTCGTAGAGGAGCCACTGCCAGTAGATCCAGCCCGTGAGGTGGGCGTCGGCGTCGGCGGTGATGCGGGCCAGGTCGGAGGCGTCGGTGGTGGCCCCGAACTCGGTGAGGAGCGACGAGGGGCCGCCGGGTTGCGCGGGCGAGGCGTCGTTGGCCCGCTGGGTGGCGTGCTGGGCGAAGACCTCGTTCTCCTCCGGGGCGCACACGGTGGCGAAGTCGGGGGGCTCGGGGCCGTTGGGGACGTGGAGGAAGCAGTAGTCGTGGAAGTTGAGCACCAGCCGGGGGAAGTCCATGGCCCCGATGTGGTTGAGGGGACCGGAGTCGGTGGCGTAGTTGCCCTCGTAGAAGACGAGGTGGTTGGGGTCGGCCGCCTCCAGGCGGGGGATGAGACCCTCCTCCGGGTCGTCCGCCGGGCAGTGGACCGGGTGCCCGCTCTGGTCCACCCCGGGGTGGGCCCGCCCGGCGTAGAAGCACTGCAGCTCGGCGTCGAACGACACCCCGGTCCCGGTGGGGGGCACCCCCGCCCCGTAGGGCTCGTTGTAGGGGTCGTAGCCGATGACCCACGGGTTGTCGCGGTCGTGGGCCGCCACCTTGCTCCACACGGCGTCGAACTCGCCCTGGAGGTCGCCCACCACGTCGTTGTCCCAGAAGTGCTGGTAGGCGGTGACGACCCCGGGGCCCTGGAGGTTCACGCTCCAGTCGGGGACGTCCAGGACGGGCTTGGGCCGCACCCCGTCGGTGCACACGGCCCAGTCGGGCGCCCCCTCGCCCCCGAAGACGTCGCTGTAGACGTCCTGGTGCATGTCGACGAGCGAGTAGATCCCGTAGCTCCCCAGGAGGGCGATGGTGGCGTCGAGGCGGGCCAGGTAGGCGTCGAAGACGGCGGCGTCGAACTGGTCCGGCCCCGAGGCCCGGGGCGTCCCGGGCCGGCAGATGGCGGGGTCGTCCATGGGAGCGGTGCCGGGCTCGAGCCCTTTCCAGATAATGCCCAGCCGCACGACGTCGAAGCCGAGGGCGGCCATGCGCTGCACCTCGGGCACGGTGAGGACGTTGGGGCCCGATCCCGTCACCTCGACCTCGTAGGGCGGGACCTTGTAGACGAGGTCGACCCCGTGGAGGAGCACGGCCCGGCCGTAGCGATCCACCAGGAAGGGGCCTCCGGGGGCGGTGACGGGGCCGATGGCGCCGGCGGCGGGGTCGCCGGGGGACGGTGCGGCGGCGGCCGGCACCGTGGTCGAGACCGGGGGCGGGGTCGTCGTGGTGGTGGGCGCGGCGGCGCCGTGGCCGGCCCCGCACGCCGCCAGGACGGTGGCTGCCGCCACGGTGGTCGCCGCCGCCCGGGCCCGGAGCGCCCCCCCACGTGGCCTCCCGCCCGGTCGCTCCCCCACGGGCCCCGAGTCTGCCCCACGGCCCGACCGCTCCGGGGCGACGGCGCCTCGGGGGCACGGGGAACATGCCCGCCGCCGTCACGGCGGGATCGACGCCCGACCGGTCGGAGCGGGAGGTGACCGGCGTGTCCGCATCGGCGGGGCCGAGGCGGTGGGCGACGACGTGGCCGGCCACCGTCCAGGCGATCTCCCTCCGTGGTCCGGCGTCGGCCGGGCCCGGGTCGGCGCCCCCGTCAGGCCAGGCCGGACAGGGTGGTGGCCATCTCCACCGACCACAGCAGCGCCTCCAGGGCGGCCGACGACAGCGCCGAGTCGTCGAGGCCACTGCGGATGGCCTGCTCGGGCCGGCCCAGGAGGAAATCGGTGACGTCCCCCACCAGACGGCCCAGGGGGCCCTCGCCGTGGACGACGGCCCGGCGGACGTCCTCGTCGAGGGGGAGATCGCGCAGGACGTCCTCGAGGTCCATGTCGAGGAGCAGGCCGAAGCTCGAGATCATGCCCACGATGAAGGCGGCGTCGGCCACGGACCGGTCCATGCCCCCCGCCAGCAGCTCGCACATCCGGGCCCGCGTCAGGGCCGAGGTCAGCTCCTCCTCGGTGGCCTGGCCCTTGCCCCCCACCAGCAGCAGCGACACCCAGCTCTGCAGCCGCCGCCATCCCACCAGGACCAGGGCCTCGCGCAGGGTCCGCACCGTCCGCCGCATGCCCTTGGAGGCACCCACGCTGGCCAGCTGCAGCAGCTGCAGGATCATGGCCGGGTCGCGCCGGACGATGTCCTCGATCTCGGCCATGGGGCACTCGCCGTCGAGGAGGTGCACCGACAGCCTCAGCTGGGCCAGGCGCCCGGGGTCGAGGGTGCGACCCGGCACCGGGCTCGGCTGGGCCAGCAGGTAGCCCTGGAGGTAGTCGAAGCCCAGGGCGTCGCACCACTCGAACTCGTCCACGCTGTCGACGCCCTGGCCGATCACGGCGATGTCACGGCGGTGGCACTCCTCCACCAGGCTGCGCAGGTCGGGGAGCTCGGCCGCGCCGATGTCGACCTTGACGAAGGACACGGGCCCGTCGAAGTACTCGACGTCCGACCACCATGTCACCCCGTCGAGGGCCAGGCTGAAGCCCTGGTCGTGCAGCCGGCGGCATCCGGCCAGGACGTCGGCGGGCGGGACGACGGCCTCGGCGATCTCGATCACGGTCTGCTCGGGGGGGAGGGGGATGGGGACCGTCCCGGTGAGCACGCCCTGGCTGGCGTTGCAGAACATCTTCCTGGCGCCCACCAGGCGCTCGATGCCGATGCTCACCGAGCTGAAGACGACGTCGGCGGTCATCTCGTCACCCGAGGGCCCCGTCCCGGGGCCGGGGGCGGTGAGGGTCCTGAAGAGGAGCTCGTAGCCGAAGATCGACCGCTGGCGGTCGAAGATCGGCTGCCGGCCTACCACAACGTCGAGAGCTGCCACGGTTCCGTCCCGGTCCTTCGCTCGAACGGGCACAGTCCCTTGTGCCCGACGGGGGTTGTCGGCATGTTGTGCGAATTTCTCAAGCGCGGATGCCGAAGAACCCCGCCCCGGCCGGGGCCGGGTCCCCTCCGAGGGTCTCGGTGCCCCCGGGGGGCCCCGGTGGGGGCGGCCCGGGTCGTCAGCCGGGCCGGGCGCCCGGACCCAGGCGGGTGCGGAGATCGGCCTCGAAGGCCCGGACGGCCGGGCCGGCGAACCGCTCCTTCAGGGCGCCGAGACGGGGGTAGCCGGCGTCGCGCTCGGCGTCCCACTCGTCGGCGAAGCGACCGCTCTCGATGTCGTCGGCCAGGGACCGCATGGTGGGGAGGAGGTCGAGGTGGGCGAAGCGCTCCCGCCGGGTGAGCTGCCCGTACTGGCTGGTGGGGGAGTGGAACTCGGACTGCACGGCGTACCCCACCTCCCGCAGCAGCCGGTAGGTGCGCTCGACCTCGCCCGAGAGGACGAGCTCGGTGATGACGGCCTCGAGGGGGATGCCCCGCTCCAGCATGGTCTGGACGAAGGCGTTGTTGACGGCGGCGAGGGCGGGCGACAGCACCTGCTCCACGCCCAGGTCGAGCACGGCCTCCTGCATGGGGGTGAGCTCGATGCCGCCCTGGCGCAGGCCCCCGATGGCCCGGGCCACGGCGAGCACCCGCCCCAGGGCCCCGCCCGTGGCGTCACGGTGGACACCGACGGCGGTGATGAAGCCCACGCCCTCCTCGTAGCAGCGCCGGACCTCGGGACCGAGCATGCGCGGCGCCACCAGGCCGGCGTCGCCGGGCGGGCGGAGGCGGTCGAAGGCGAGGGTGTAGCCCGACGCCACCACCACGCAGGAGCGGGGACCCGGGGCCAGCCCGAGGAGGGGGACCACGTCGTCGGGCACGAGGATGCAGATCACGTCGGCGTCGTCGGCGGCCCCGAGCTCGGCCACGGCGAAGCCGTCCTCCTCCGCCTGCCGGCGGGTGGAGTCGTGCCGGATGCACACCACGGGGTCGCACCCGCTGTCGCGCAGGTTGAGGGCCCAGGACCGGCCCTGGTTGCCGTAGCCGACCACGGCCACCGTCTGGCCCGCCAGCACGGCCGGATCGGCGTCCCCCTCGTAGTAGATGGCGGTCATGCGTGGATCTTGGCATGCACCACCCCGGCCCGCGCCGGGCCGGGGTGGTGGTCCCGGGATGGCCGGTGCTGCTGGACAGGGTGCAGCGGGACCGGTAGAAGAGCGTGATGATCCTGAAGGGAAAGACCGTGCTCGTGACCGGGGTGGGCGGGGGCCTGGGACGGGAGTGTGCCGCCGCCGCCCTGCGTGACGGCGCCAACGTGGTGCTCGCCGCCCGCACCGAGGCCACGCTGGAGGCGGTGGCCGGGGACCTCGACCCCGGCGGCGACCGGGTGGCCACCTCGGTGGCCGACATCACCGACCCCGACGCCTGCGCCGCCCTGGTGGACACGGCCACCACCCGCTTCGGCACCGTCGACGCCCTGATCCAGGTGGCCGCCTTCGAGCACGCCTGGGGCGGGCTCTACGACCTCAAGTTCGACGACTGGCGGGCCGCCTTCGACACCAACGTCATCGGCGCCCTCACCGTCCTGCGCCCCGTGGCCGAGGTCATGAGGGCCAAGGGCGGGGGGGCGGTGGTGCTCATCGGGTCCCAGTCCATGTTCCAGCCCCAGATGCCCCAGGGGGGCTACGCCGCCTCCAAGAGCGCCCTCCTCACCGCCATGTACTACCTGGCGGACGAGCTCGGGCCCCGCAACATCCGCTGCAACATGGTCATCCCCTCCTGGATGTGGGGACCGCCGGTGCAGATGTACGTGCGGGGCCGCGCCCGCCACGAGCAGCGCACCGAGGACGAGGTCCTGGAGGAGATGGTGGGCCGGTTCCCCCTGCGCCGCATGACCGAGGACGGCGAGGTGGCCGACGTGGCCTGCTTCTTCGCCTCCGACCGTGCCAAGGCGGTGACGGGCCAGTTCCTCCTGGTCAACAGCGGGGAGATGTTCCGGTGAGCCCGTCCCCCAAGCGCGTGGTGGTGTGGGGGACCGGGTTCGTGGGGAGGATGGTCATCCCCGAGGTGGTCCGCCACCCCCGCTTCGAGCTGGCCGGGGTGGGGGTCAGCAACCCGGCCAAGGTGGGCGTGGACGCGGGCGAGCTGTGCGGGATCGGGCCCGTGGGCGTGGTGGCCACCGACGCCGTCGAGGCGCTGATCGCCCTGCGCCCCGACGCCCTCGTCCACTACGGCCCCACCGCCGCCCACGCCCAGGACAACATCACCCTCATGGGGGCCTTCCTGCGAGCCGGTATCGACGTGTGCTCGACGGCGATGACCCCGTGGGTGTGGCCGGCGATGACCCTCAACCCCCCGTCGTGGATCGACCCCGTGACCGAGGCCTGTGCCGCCGGGGGTGCCTCCTGCTTCACCACCGGGATCGATCCCGGGTTCGCCAACGACCTCCTCCCCATGACGCTCATGGGCCTGTGCGGCGAGGTGCGACGGGTGAAGGCGCTCGAGATCCTCGACTACCTCAACTACGAGGGGGACTACGAGGACGAGATGGGCATCGGTCGGCCCCCGGAGTACGTCCCGCTCCTCGAGCACGGTGACATCCTGGTGATGTCCTGGGGCGCCACCGTCCCCATGATCGCCCACGCCGTGGGGATCGAGCTCGACGGGATCACCACGTCGTGGACCAAGTGGGTCACCGACAAGCCCGTGACCACGGCCAAGGGCGTGATCGAGCCCGGCAACGTGGCCGCCATCCGCTTCACCATCGACGGCATGGTCCGGGGCGAGCCCCGCATCTCGCTCGAGCACGTCAACCGGGTGGGCAACGACGCCGCCCCCGACTGGCCCCGCGGCACCCAGGACGACGTCTACCGGGTGGAGATCGAGGGGTCGCCCTCCATCACCCAGGAGACGGCCTTCCGCTTCACCGACGGCAGCGGACGCGATGCCGCCGCGGCGGGGTGCCTGGCCACGGGGCTCCGGGCCCTCAACGCCGTCCCCGCCGTCAACGACCTCCCCCCGGGATGGGTCACGGCCCTGGACCTCCCCCTCATCCCCGGCGCCGGCACCATCCGGTGACGGCGGCCGTGCCTCCGCCCGCCGGCGGGGGACGGCCCAGCCCGGTGCTCAGCCCGCCGGGCCCGACCCGGCCCCGCCACCGGGGGTGAGGTCCCGCACGACGTCGTCGAACGACGTCCCGGGGTCGGGACGGGGGAAGTCCTCGCGCTTGTTCAGGTGGGGGAAGGGCTCGTCCGGCACGGAACGGCCGAGGGCAGCGCACAGCGGGCCCCAGCCGTCCCCCGGCTGCCACTCGACCAGGCGCCCGGCCGGGGCGGTGGCCCGCACCTCGGCGTTGTGGCGCTCGTAGGCGGCCACGGCGGCGTCCCGGTCCCCCCAGTGCGGGGTGAAGCGGGCCGAGGCCACGGCGCGCCACATGGCGAACCAGTCCCCCATCTCCGGGGGCAGGTGATCGCCGTCGATGGCGAAGATGGTCTGGCTGGCGCTGTCCCACCACGCCCCGGGGTCGGCCCGGGTGGACAGCACCACCACCGCCCCGGGATTGGCCTCGAGGATCTCGCGCCAGAACAGGCAGGCCGGGAAGTCCGCCGTGGCGCCGTAGGGGGCGAGGAGCTCCGTCCAGTCCACGGCCTCCCCCTCGGCCGCCGCCCGCCACGCCGCCACGTGCTCGGGGCGGGTGAAGACCTCGAGCATGTGGTAGCAGGGCCGGCCCTCCAGCTGCTCCAGGGCCCCCTTGAGCGACAGCGTCCCCGTCCGCCCCACTCCCGCACCCACCACGGCCAGCGTCACGGTCGTCTCCCCCTGTACTGGCCCGTCGACGGGGCCCCGGCCCGCCGACCCTACCCGACCATGGCCCTGACCAGCCGATCCGTCCCCGGCACCCCGGCGGGGGAGGCCAGGGGCCGGTCCCGCCCACCCATTGCCGGACTGAATCCCTACAAATAAGATAGGAGAAGAGGGGAGATCGGCACGGGGCCCGGCCCCGGTCCGGGGGGAGGCCGACACGCCATGTCCGTGGATCCGTACATCGTCCTCGGCAGCGCCGTGGTCGGGTTGCTGGTGGGGATGACCGGTGCCGGAGGCGGCGCCCTCATGACCCCCATGCTCATCCTCCTCTTCGGGGTGAAGCCCTCCACCGCCATCTCCAGCGACCTGGTGGCGGCGGTGCTCATGCGACCGGTGGGGGCGCTCGTCCACCTGCGCAAGGGCACCGTCAACCTCCGGCTGGTGGGGTGGATGGTGCTGGGCTCCGTCCCCACCGCCTTCCTGGGCGCCTACGTCCTGCACCTGCTGGGCGGGACCAGCTCGGCCGAGCACAACGTGGAGATCGCCCTGGGGGCCGCCCTGCTGGTGGGGGCGGCCGCCATGGTGCTCCGCCTGGCCCTCGACCGGCGCAGCGGTGCCGATCGGGCCGGCATCGTCCACGGCCTGGAGCTGCGCCCGGTCCCGACCGTGGTCATCGGCATGGTGGGCGGCTTCATCGTGGGCATCACCTCGGTGGGCTCGGGCTCGCTCATGATCGTGCTCCTCCTGTTCCTCTACCCCGCCATCGGGGCCAACCAGCTCGTCGGCACCGACCTCACCCAGGCCGTGCCGCTCACCCTGGCCGCCGCCCTGGGAGCCCTCGCCTTCGGGCACGTCGAGTTCTCGGTGACGGCGTCGCTGGCGATCGGCAGTGTCCCCGCCGTCCTCGTCGGCTCGCTCCTCTCCGCCTGGGCTCCCGACCGCGTCGTCCGCCCGGCCATCACCTTCGTGATCTTCGCCTCGGGCCTCAAGTACGTGGGGGTGGGGACCACGGCGCTGGGCTGGACCCTGTGCGGCGTGCTCGCCGCCGGGGCGGTGCTCTGGGCCGCCACCACCCGGCCGTGGCGGCGTCGTCCCGACCCTGCCGACACGGCCGGGGCCCTCCCCGTGCCGGCGGCGCGGCGGCGGCCCGAGCCCTCGGTCAGCACGCGCTGAGGCGGGCCGTCGCGTGCGGGTGGTGCGTACCGGGTAGGCCCCACCCGGCCCGGCGCCGGGAGACCGCCTTTGCTACGTTGCGCCCGTGACCTCGGCTGGGCCAGTGCACCGCGGTGCCGGCGCCCTCGACGGCACCATCCCGGTCCCGCCCAGGGCGCTCCCCCCCCTCCTGGCCTGGGCACTCCCGGTGGTGGGGGTGGCGTTCGTGGGGGAGGCGCGGGGCGGGGGGCGGGGCGAGGAGCCGGCGGCATGGAAGCAGGTGGTCTGGCTGCTCCTCCTGGTGGGCGGCATCCCCGGTTCGGTGGTCCTCATCGGGACGCTGCGCCGGATCCTGGGCGGGGCGTAGCCGGCCCCGGCTGAGGAGGGAGGCCTCCCCTCACTTTTGGGGAGTGCAGGGACGGAGCGGGGCGAGCATGCTGTCGGCCAGGACGCGCCCCTCGCAGCGGCCGAACGTGGCCCTGGCCCGGCCGCCGCCCCGGGGCGCACGGACAGGGGGCGCAGCATGGGACACGGTCGACGCTACCGACGCCGGACGCCGCTCGGCATCGCCGGTCACGTCCTCGGGGCCGTGGCCGTGGTGGGCCTCACCGTCGTGGCCATCTCGACCGGCGTCGGTGCCTTCAGCGAGGCCGGCGCCGGGTCGGGGACCCCGTGGGCCGTCTACCACGGCGACCTCCTGGGCTCAGGCGTCGCCTCTGGCTCCACCACCTTCCACGGCGCCACGGCGGCGTGGACGTCGCGACGTCTCCACGGCCAGATCTTCGGCGAACCGCTGGTGGTGGGGAACGACGTCGTCGTCGCCACCGAGAACGACTACGTCTACGCCCTGAGCGCCACGGGAGGAGGCAAGGTCCTGTGGTCCACCAGGGTCGGCACCCCCGTGCCGGCCCGGCGGCTCCCGTGCGGGGACATCAAGCCCGACGTGGGCATCACGTCCACCCCGGTGATCGACACCACCCGCAACGAGGTGTTCGTGGTGGCGGACGAGTGGTCGCGTCGCCACCACAGCATCGGCCACCACCTGGTCGGGCTCAACGCCTCGACCGGGGCGGTGCTGCTGAACCAGGTCGTCGACCCGCCCGGGACGACCCCGGCGGCCCAGCTCCAGCGCGACGCCCTGACCCTGGACGACGGCCAGGTCGTCATGGCCATGGGCGGCAACGACGGCGACTGCTCCACCTACCACGGCTGGGTGGTGGCCGCCCCCGAGACGGGCGGGACCCTGCGCACCTTCGAGGTCGACCCGGCCCGGGGTGACCTCCAGGGGGCGGTGTGGATGGGCGGGGCGGCGCCCGTGGTCGACGCCTCGGGCCACATCTGGTTCGCCACCGGCAACGGGGCCGTGGACACGGGGCCGTCGCCCGACTACTCCGACTCGGTCATCGAGCTTTCCTCCTCGCTGGCCCCCCTGCAGACCTTCACCCCCTCGACCTGGCCCACCGACAACGACAGCGACTACGACCTGGGCTCCTCGGACCCGGCGCTCCTTCCCGACGGCCTGGTGCTCCAGGCGGGCAAGTCCGACACCGCCTACCTGCTGGACGGGTCGGACCTGGGCGGCGTGGGCGGCCAGCTCACCGAGATGACCTCCTTCTGCGGCGCCGACGTCGACGGGGGCAACGCCGTCGACGGCACCGTGGTCTACATGCCGTGCGGCAACGGCGTCACGGCCGTCCAGGTCGGTTCGTCGCCGCCGTCGCTGTCGGTGCTCTGGACCACCTCGACGGGCTCGGCCGGGCCCGCCATCGTGGCCGACGGGCTGGTGTGGACCATCGACCGCGGGGGCAACCTCTACGGGCTCGACCCCGCCACGGGTGACGCCGTCACCCACTTCTCCATCGGTGCGGTCTCCAACCACTTCCCCACACCGTCGGTGGGCGACGGGATGCTCTTCGCCCCGGCCTCCCAGAAGGTCTCCGCCTACACCCTGACCCCGTGACCCGCCCTCTCCCCGTCCGGCCGGATCAGGCGAAGGTCATCACCACGTCGGTGTCGATGGAGCGCCGGACGGCGAGGACGCCGTCGTGGTCGGCTGCCGCACCGGCCACGGAGAACACGTACTCGTGGCTCCCCCGTCGCCAGTCGACCTCGTCCCCCGGGCGTCGGTTGAGGTAGACGTCGGCCACACCGGTGTGCTCGGCCAGGGCGTCGAGGCCCTCGATGCCCGCCACCCGGCGGGCGCTCTGGGGGGGCTGGACGTAGAAGACGTAACCCACCCGCGGGGTGGCGACGAGCCCGTCGAAGTGCACGGCCTGTCCCAGCGCCACCCGCTGGGACAGCTGGAGGAGATCGATGCCAGCCGCCTGCGCCATCATGGCGGGGACGCTGCCCCCCAGGCGGCCGTTGACCTCGATCACCCGGGGCCCGCGGTCGCTCAGCTTGATCTCGGTGTGCAGGAAGCCGATGCGCACCCCCAGGGCGGCGATGGCACGGGCGGCGGTGTCGAGGACGGCGGTGGTGTCGTCGGCGCCGAGGTCGCTCGGGATGAAGAATCCCGACTCCCGGAAGGGGGGCTCCAGGGGGAACCGGCCCGTGACGGCCAGATGGCTCACCACGCCCTGGGCCACCAGGCTCTCCACCGAGACGTAGTCGGCGAAGCGGGGGCTGGGCGGGGGCTCGGCCCCCGCCAGGTACTCCTCGACGTAGAGGCCCTGCCCACCCCGCTCCCCCGCCTCCACCTCGGCCACCACCGATCGCAGCTCGGCCGGATCACGGGCCAGCAGCATGTCGCGTCCCCCCGCTCCCTGGCGGGGTTTCAGCACGACCGGGAAGCGCAGCTCGCCCGCCAGTGCCTCGAGGGCGGCGGGGGTGAGGGCGGCGGGGAGCTCCACGAAGCGCGGCACGTCCATCCCCGCCTCCGCCAGGGCCCGGCGCTGGACGAGCTTGTCGGTGAGGCCGGCGGCGGTGTCGGGGGCGTGGTACTCGAGGCCGAGGCGCCGGGCCAGCTCGGCGGTGACGGGGATGAGGTGGTCGGCGTAGGTGATGATCCCGCTGGGCCGGTGCCGGCCGAGCGAGGCGGCGGCCTCCTCGGCGGAGAGACCGGCGATATCGGTCACCGACCCGAGTTTGCGCAAGAGCCGGGGCAGCGTCGGCGACGGCGTGGCGGTGGAGTCGTAGACCCAGGCCAGGGTGCAGCCCGTGGCGTCGGCCGCCTCGGCCATGAGGAGAGGGGCGCCCATGCCGTCGGCGTGGACGATGGCCAGCACCGGGCGGGGATCGCTCGGGATGTCGGGGGGGGCCGCGATCGCACGGACCATACCGGGTGCCGGCGCTCCAGGGATCGACCGCCACGCCGCGGCTCGGCGCCTGCACCACCGTCGACCCGACCCGGGGCCCCCGGTGTGGCCCGGACCGCAGCGGCCCGGGGCCCGTTCCCGTAGCATCGGCGGCGACGCCGAGGAGGACGGTGCCCACACACGCCGACCACGACGACGACGGCCGAGGACGCCCCGGGGGCACCCGCCGGGTTCGCCCACCTGTCGTGCGGCGGGCGGTGGCGGCAGCGCTGGCGTCGATCGGCACCGTGACCATCGGTGTCGCCGCCGCCACGGTGCCGGGCGCCGCCCCGGCGGCGGCGACCCCCCCGCCCGCCACACTGGAGGCCTGGATCTACCCCGCCTCGGCCGGCCAGCCCGCCTGCGACACCGGCGCCGAGCTGGCCGCCCTCGATGCCGACCCGGTGTCGGTGCTCAAGCCGGAGTACCTCACCGTGGGATCCCGGGGCCAGGTGCTCACCGAGACGGCGGCCGAGCTCCCCTGCAACGGCTTCAGCGCCGCCAACCTGGCCGCCGTGCGCCGGGCCGCCCGTTCCGTCGACGTCACGGTGTCGGCCGGGACGCGCGCCACCAAGGCCCTCCTGGCCAACGCCGGGCGACGGGCGGCGGCCCGCACCGCCATCGCCGCCTTCGTGGCCGCCAACGGCCTCGACGGGGTGGACCTCGACTTCGAGCCGACGCGCTGGACCGCCCCCCTGTGGAGCTCCTACCTGACCTTCGTGTCCGCCCTGTCCTCCACCATGAGGACAGGGGGTCGCATCGTCGACGTCGACCTCGAGCCCTTCACCACCACCCCGTGGGACGCCGAGCGCTACGGGGCCGCCGCCGGGGCCGGGGCCCGGGTGGTGGTCATGGCCTACGACAACGAGTTCGACGCCCCGTGCGCGGCGATCACCCCCCTGTCGTGGCTGGAGCAGGTGGTGGCCTACGCCCAGAGCCAGGTCCCGGCGGCCGACCTCACCATCGGCATCCCCTCCTACGGCTACACCACCACGACCTGCCGGCGCGTGGCCCACGTCACCTCCAACGTGGCCTACGTCACCATGGAGCACGACCCGGGCTTCCCGGCCACTCCTGCGGCGGTGGCGGCCGACCGCGACCCGGGCTCGGACGAGCTGCGGTGGAGCTCGGGCGGGGTCTTCCACGACGTGGTGGACGCCACTGCCCTCAACGCCAAGCTCCAGGTCGCCGAGGAGATGGGCGTCACCGACGTGTCGGTGTGGAGCCTGGGGGGCGAGCCCTGGTTCAGCG
>DATJOV010000470.1:0-8887 GCA_035506735.1 Acidimicrobiales bacterium
GGTGGTGCCGCGGTGCATGGTGAAGAGGACGGCGACGGGGTCGCCCCCGAACAGGGAGGTGTACTCGGTGTTGCCGACGGCGATGGGGTCGTTGCTGTTGAGGTAGTCGGCGTTGCTGGTCGAGAACCGGACCCAGGTGAGCCCGAACCCGAGGGCGATGGTGACGAGCAGGCCGATCGACGCCACCGTGCCCGCGTGCTTGCCGAGGTTGAGCCCCAGCCACTCCCAGGTCCGTCGCACCTTCCCCGAGTCCCCCTGCCCGCCCCTCAGGGCCCCCGCCCGACGCTATCCAAGATCGGCCCTTTCGGGAAGTGGATGCGTCGTTCTCGCCATCCGGATGGAGGTCCCCTGGCGTCGACCCGGTGTGGCCCGGACCGTCCTCGCCGCTCCGCCCACCCGATGATCCGGCCTGCGTCGTCGTCGCCGGTCCGCCCACCGCGCCGGCCGGGGACGTGCCCGGGGCGGGCGGCGGCCAGCCGCTGGCCGGGTGAAGCCGACCGCCGTGCCCGGGGTCCAGCGCCCGTCGACGCCCTCCCCCACCGGCTCGAGGGCCCCGGCGATCTCGTGGCCCATGATGGTCCCGGCCGTGCGCGACCATGATCGGACGATCGGCGGCGGTGGCCGCTGCCCGACCGACGGACCCGGCGCCGCCCCGGCGGCCCGGGGTCCCTGATGAAACGAGGAATCCTTGCCCGACGACGACACCGTGACGGTCTCCGACCGACCTGGGATCGACACCGCCCGGCTGGCCGCCTGGATGGACGAGTCCGCCCTCCCGGGCGAGGGAGGGCCGCTCGAGGCGCGCTACATCTCGGGCGGATCCCAGAACGAGATCTACGAGATCCGGAGGCCCGGGCTCCACGCTGCTCTGCGCATCCCCCCTCCGACGGCTCCGGCCGCACGCGACGACGGGATCGTGCGGGAGTGGAGGATCATCGAGGCGCTCGAGGGCACCGACGTGCCCCACACGCCGGCCATTGCAGCCTGCGCCGACCCGGGGGTGCTCGGTCGGGCCTTCTACCTGATGGGCTTCGTGGACGGCTGGTCACCCATGGGTCTGGCCGACCACCGCTGGCCGGACCCCTTCGATACCGACCTGGAGGCCCGGCGCGGCCTGGCCCTGCAGCTGGTCGAGGGCATCGCCCTGCTGTCGAGGGTGGACTGGCGGGACAGGGGGCTGGCCGACCTGGGGCGCCCTGACGGGTTCCACGAGCGCCAGATCGACCGGTGGACCGCCTTCCTCGAGCGCATCAGGGGACGGGCGCTGCCGGGGTGCGAGGAGGCCGCCGCCTGGCTGCGCTCGCACCGGCCCCGCGACTACGTGCCGGGGATCATGCACGGGGACTACCAATTCGCCAACGTCATGTACCGCCACGGGGCGCCGGCCCGGCTGGCGGCCATCGTGGATTGGGAGATGGGCACGGTGGGCGACCCCAAGCTCGACCTCGGGTGGGTGGTCCAGAGCTGGCCCGAGGACACCGCCGGACCGGAGGCCGCCACCGCCGGGTACGTCGACATGCGGGGGATGCCCAGCCGGGACGAGGTGCTGGCCCACTACGCCGAGGTGTCGGGGCGCCAGGTGGACGACATCGACTACTACGTCGTCCTGGCCAAGTGGAAGTTGGCTGTGGTCCTCGAGCAGGGCTTCCAGCGTGCCGGGGACGACGAGAAGCTGCTGGCCTTCGGGCCGATCGTCCTGGACCTGATGCGGGGCGCCGCCGAGCTGGCCGCCACCACCCGCTACCGGTCGTGAGCCGCGGGCGGCCGGGGTCGGGACGCCACGTCGGCCGGCGTCCGGCGGGCCGCAGCGGTGGCCCCGGCCGGCCGGCCCCCGCCCCTATGCTGGTGGGGCAATGGCGCAGGGCCGCACGCTCGCCGTCGATCCCGTAGCCGAGGCGCGCCGGCAGTGGTCGGCACGGGGGTGGGACGAGGCGGCGGCGGGCATGGCCGTGGTCACCTCGGTCATGCGGGTCCAGCAGCTGTTCATGGCCCGAGCCGATGCCGTGCTGCGGCCCTTCGGCCTCTCCTTCGCCCGCTACGAGGTCCTCATGCTCCTGTTCTTCTCCCGCCGGGGCGAGTTGCCCCTGCACAAGGTGGGGGAACGCCTCCAGGTGGGGGCGGCCAGCGTCACCCATGCCGTGGATCGCCTGCAGGCCGACGGGCTCGTGGCCCGGCGGTCCAATCCCGCCGACGGGCGTGGGGTGCTGGCCTCGCTCACCCCGTCGGGACGCCGCATCGCCCCGCGGGCCAGCGCCGCGCTCAACGCGCAGGTCTTCGCCCGCCTCGACCTGGCCCCGGGGCAGCTCGAATCCCTGTTCACCCTGCTGGCGCAGGTGCGCCGGGGGGCCGGGGACTTCGCATGAGGGGCGTTGCAGGTATTTCGGCATCGAAATACCATGGAGGGGCCGGCGGTCCCCGGAGCTGGAGGTGAGCGGTCGGTGACGCGCAGAGAGAACTGGGAGCGTCAGTACCGGAGCTCGCCGTCGGACCAGGTCGAGGGCAGCACCATGTCGGGGCTCGAAGTCGACCCGGTGTACGGGCCCGACGACGGGGAGTTCCCCGGCCAGTGGCCCTACACCCGGGGACCCTACGCCTCGATGTACCGGGGCCGGCTGTGGACCATGCGGATGTTCGCCGGCTTCGGCACGGCGGCCGACACCAACGGCCGCTTCAAGGAGCTCCTGCGCTCGGGTGGCACCGGCCTGTCGGTGGCCTTCGACCTCCCCACGCTCATGGGAACCGACTCCGACGACCCCCTGGCCCTGGGCGAGGTGGGCAAGGCCGGCGTGGCCGTCGACACCCTGGCCGACATGGAGGACCTCTTCTCCGGGATCGACCTCGCCGGGGTGAGCACCTCCATGACCATCAACTCTCCCGCCCCCATCGTCATGGCCATGTACGTGGCCGTGGGGGAGGAGCACGGCGCCCACCGCCGGGAGCTGGCCGGCACCCTCCAGAACGACATCCTGAAGGAGTACCAGGCCCAGAAGGAGTTCATCTTCCCGCCCCGCCCCTCGGTGCGGCTCGCCAACGACGTACTGCGGTTCTGCACGGCCGAGATGCCCCTGTGGCACCCCATCTCGATCTCGGGGTACCACATCCGCGAGGCGGGGTCCACGGCCGCCCAGGAGCTCGCCTTCACCCTGGCCAACGGCTTCGCCTACGTGGAGGCGGCCCAGGCCAGCGGCCTCCCCGTCGACGCCTTCGGCAAGCGCCTCAGCTTCTTCTTCAACGCCCACATCGACTTCTTCGAGGAGATCGCCAAGTACCGCGCCGCCCGCCGCATCTGGGCCCGCTGGATGCGGGACCGCTACGGCGCCACCGACGAGCGGGCCATGCAGCTGCGCTTCCACACCCAGACGGCGGGGGTGTCGCTCACGGCCCAGCAGCCCGAGCTCAACGTGGCCAGGGTGGCCATCGAGGCCCTGGCCGGGGTGCTCGGGGGGACCCAGAGCCTGCACACCGACTCCTTCGACGAAGCCCTCGCCCTCCCCACGGAGAAGGCGGCCCGCATCGCCCTGCGCACCCAGCAGGTCATCGCCCACGAGACCGGGGTGGCGGCGGTGGCCGACCCGCTGGGCGGGTCCTACTTCGTCGAGGACCTCACCGACCGCCTGGAGGCCGAGGCCGAGGCCGTCTTCGCCCACCTCGACGCCCTCGGCGGGGGCTCCATCCTGGAGGGCGTCTACCGGGCCATCGAGGACGGCTGGTTCCAGGGCGAGATCGCCCAGGCCTCGGCCGACTTCGAGCGCAAGGTCAACGAGGGCCGGCGCGTCGTCGTGGGCGTCAACCGCTACCAGGAGGCGGACGAGCCCGAGGCCGACATCCTCTACATCGGGCCCGAGGCCGAGGCCGAGCAGCGCCGGCGGCTGGCCGAGGTCAAGGCCGGGCGCGACGAGGGCGCCGTGGCCCGGGCCCTGGCCCGGGTCCACCAGGACGCGGCCCGTCCCGAGGTGAACGTCATGCCGAGCCTCCTCGACGCCGTCCGCGCCTACGCCACCATCGGGGAGGTCATCGGCACCCTCGGCCAGGTGTTCGGGACCTGGACCGAGCGGGCCGTGGTCTGAGGGCGGGCCGGTGGGGACGGACCACAGCCGGATCGTGCGGGTCCTCGTCACCAAGGTCGGGCTCGACGGGCACGACCGCGGCGTCAAGGTGGTGGCCCGCATCCTGCGGGACGCCGGCTTCGAGGTGATCTACGGGGGACTGCGCCAGACCCCGCAGACCATCGCCGAGACGACGCTGCAGGAGGACGTGGACGTGGTGGGGTTGTCCATGCACT
The DNA here is from genome assembly GCA_035506735.1 of Acidimicrobiales bacterium. GTDB lineage: Bacteria > Actinomycetota > Acidimicrobiia > Acidimicrobiales > UBA8190 > DATJOV01. The sequence continues at coordinate 4,283 of DATJOV010000470.1, forward strand.
CCGGTGGCCACCTCACGTTGGCGCCGGCGGTCATCGGGGCACTGCGCTCGCGTGGCCTCGAGGTGCCCGTGGTGGTGGGGGGCATCGTCCCCGAGCGCGATCGCGCCCTCCTGCTCGAGGCCGGTGTGGCCGAGGTGCTCACCCCGGGTGCCTCGGGCGAGGCGGTGGTGGCGGCGGTGGCCCGCGCTGCCGCCCTGGGGGCGGGAGCCGAGGGGGCGTCGAGCGGGTCGTAGCGGCGTCGCCCCCGGGTGCGCACGCGGGTCAGGGTGCCCCGATGCGGTGGTAGAGCGTGCGGGGTGGCAGGCCCTCGGCCTGCACCACGCGGTACAGACCGCAGACGCCGTGCGTGTAGGTCTGGGAGGCGCCCAGGGAGAGGACGAGCCACGTGGCGCCGTGGTCCCGGAGGTAGTTGCAGGTGTCGTCCACGATGGTCGGGGCCACCACGCTCAGGGCCGGGGAGTCGACCAGGAGATCGGTCGGCACCCCTGTGGCCAGGGTGACGAAGCTCCCGTTCTCCCCGAAGTACCCGAGGGAGCCCCCGCGGTGGCGCACGTACCCCTGGGCGGCGCGCACGACCGACAGCGACCCCGCGTAGGCGGAGAAGGAGAATTGGCGGTGGGGGTGCGACAGGGCGTCGACGGCGACCCTGGGGTTGGGTGACTGGAGCACGGCGGCGATGGCCACCGACGCCGCCACCACGACGGGGAGGAGACCGGTGCGGCGGAGGTCGGCGAAGGCCCGGGAGGAGAGGCGCCGCCCCAGGCGGGTCGCCTGGTGGGTCTCGATGCCGAGGCCCACCAGGGCGGCCAGGCACACCCCGCACGGGAGGAGCAGGACCTGCAACTGGCCCGAGGCGTAGGAGCGGTTGAGGTAGTAGACGAACCCGGCCAGCCCCCACGTCCCCACGAAGGCCAGCACCTGGGCGGCGTAGAAGGTCCGGGCCCCGTCGCCGTCCGGGGCCGTGCCGCGCTGGCGCCACAGGAGGCACCACCCGACGGCGGCGCTCGCCAGGAGCACGGGGAGGACGAACGCCGCCGGTCCCGGGAACTGGACCAGGGCCGAGCCGAACCCGCCCTCGTAGGTCCGGCTCAACAGTCCGACGTCGGCCAGGTCGACCCGCTGGCCCCCCAGGGCGGCGGCCACGGGGAAGGCGGCGAACCCGATGGCCACGCCCGCCACCCACCACGCCAGGGCGGGCTTGGCCCCGGCCCAGCCCACCGCGCCCCACAGCACGGCGGCGTAGACCAGGACGAGGGCGATGCCGAGGTCCTGGGTGTTCCACGCCACCAGCCCTCCGAGCACCCCCAGGGCCACCAGGGCGGGCCGCCGCAGGTCCCCCTGGCGCAGGCGCCACAGCTCGGCCAGCCCGGTCCACGTCACCACCATGGCCAGGAACATGCGGTTGGGGAGCTCCTGGAGGAAGGAGCCGATGGAGCTCTCCAGGGGCCCGATGTCCCCCAGCGTCACGCCGTGGTGCACGGTGACGCACACCAGGGGCACCACGAGGAGGCCGGCCAGCCACCCGTGGCCCGGTGGCAGGGCGCGCCCCGCCACGCGGACGGCCAGGACCACGGCGGCAACCGACAGGCAGCTCAGCGTGATCACCACGGCGTTGGCCAGCGTGGCCGGCGCCATGAGGTGGCGGAAGGGGACGAACGGCCAGCCGTACAGGGTGACGTACTGGGGGACGAAGGTGGCATCGGGGACCCGCCCGGCGGCCGGGGCGAGCAGCTCGTTCAGCATGTAGACGTTGTTGCCGGCGTCGACGAAGTCGTTGAGCGTGCGGATCAGGCTGAGGAGGTCGCATACGGCGAGCACCACGACCGCGCCGGTGAGCACCCGCCGCACGGCCGGCCACCGCTGCGCGGCCCGGAGGATGCGGGAGAAGGTGGCGGCCACGACGACGGCCACGACGGTGACCGAGATGCCGAACCCCTCCCAGAAGTACCGGGCGTAGCCGGGACGCTCGGCCCAGAGGCTGCCGACGACGAGCGCCAGGGCGGCCAACACGGCCCACACCGGTGCGACCCGGCGCACCGGGGAACCCCCCAGGTAGCGGATGCACCACCCGACGGCGGCGGCGACGGCCAGGACGAACATGACCCGGTCCCACTGCTTGCTCCCGCCCGCCCCCCGGAGGGTGGTGCACGCCACCAGGATCACCACACTGGTGACCACCACCAATGCAAAGAGACCATTAAGGAGGCCGGTAAGCGGACTGCCCGGCCCGCTCTCGGCACGAGGGTGTGTGGGTGCGCTCCGATCAGCGCGTGTCGTCATGGTGGACCCGCCGGCCAGGAGGGCGCGATCCGGGGGAGATCGGAGCCGTTGGCGACGCGATCCTACCGACGGGACACCGTGCTGCCAAGGTCAGGCCCGCCGGGTCCTGCCCTCGGCGCCGACCGCCCCCGGCGGGGGGTGCGCCGGCCCTAGCGCAGCTTCCACGTCGGGCGGGGTGCGCTGGCGAAGGCCTCCTGGCCCTCCTTCAGAGCGCGGGCGGACGTGCCCAACTGCAGGAAGACGTTGCCGAGCGACGTGGCCTGCCCCGGGGTCAGGTTGCGAATGGCCCACAGGGTGCGCAGCGTGGCCTGCACCGTCGTGGGGGGCTGGGAGGCGAGCACCCGGGCCAGATCCCGGGCCGTGTCGAGGAGGCGGTCGGCTGGTGTGACCTCGGTGACCAGGCCGGTGCGCAGGGCCGTCTCGGCCGAGACGCGCTCGTGGGCGCCGAGGAGGGTCATGCGGACCAACTCGCCGAAGGCGACCCGCCCCGAGAGCAGGGCCGGCTCGTAGGCGGCGGTCATGGCGTAGGTCACGTGGGGATCGAAGAAGGTGGCGTGCTCGGCCGCGATGACGATGTCGCTCTCGCCCAGGAGGTAGAAGGCACCCCCGCACGCCATGCCGTTCACGGCCGCCACCACCGGCTTCCACAGCTCCTGGCTCTTGGGGCCGAGGCGCTTTCCCGGGTCCTCGTAGGTGAAGGGGTCGAACTCGGTGTCGACGGGGATGTCGTTGCGGTCGATGCCGACACAGAATGCCTGGTCGCCGCTGCCCGTGAGGACGACGGCCCGGACACCGTCGTCGCGGCGGAGGTGCCGCCACAGCGCCGACAGCTCCTCCTGCATGCGCTCGTCGAAGGCATTGAGGACCTCGGGTCGGTGCAGGGTCACCGTGGCGACGCCCTCCGCCACGTCGAGCAGGACGGTCTCCAGATCGGGCAACTCGGCGGGCACGGGCGGGACTGTAGTCCACGGTCCCGGGGCCGAGATGGCCGCAGCGCGGCGTGGCGGGTCATCGCACCCGGCCCCCTACACTGCCGGTGGTGGTGCCCGGTGTGGCCGACCGAGGTCTGCTCGTGCGAGGTGCGGGCCTGCCGGACTGGTCCCTGGCCGCACCGGGGTGCATCCCCCCGGGGCCCCGGGTCGAGGTGCGCCTGGCCGGGGGACGCATCGTCGCCGTGGGCGGGGCCGGGACGCTGCAGGTGCGACGGCACGACGAGGTCCTCGAGGTCCCGGGGGGCGTGCTCCTCCCCGGCCTGCACGACCATCACCTCCATGTGCGGGCCCTCGTGGCGGCGCGGCGGTCGGCCCGGGCCGGCCCCGACGACGTGGCGGGGGTCGAGGAGCTGGCGCGTGCCCTCGGGGCTGCACCGGTCGACCGCCATGGATGGCGGCGGGCCGTCGGCTATCACGAGTCGGTGGCGGGCCCCCTCGACCGCCGGGCCCTCGACGCCCTGGCGCCGGGCGGGCCCCTGCGCCTGCAGCATCGCTCCGGTGTGCTGTGGGTGCTCAACTCGGCCGCCGTCACCGCCCTGGGCCTGGACGAGGTGGACGAGGCGGGGATCGAGCGCGACGGGCGGGGGACACCCACCGGACGCCTGGTGCGCATGGACGGCTGGCTGGCCCGGCGCCTCCCGCACGACGATCCCGTCGCCGACGTCGGGCCCGTGAGCGCCGCCTTGGCGGCAGCCGGGGTGACCGGGGTGACCGACGCCACCGCCGGCGCCACCACCCCCGGGGTGGCGGCACTGGCGGGCGCCGTCGAGACGGGGGCGCTGCGTCAGCGGCTCCACGTGCTGTGCCCGCCCGGCGTCGACCCGCCGCCCCATCCCCTGGTGAGCCGGGGGCCGGTCAAGATCGTGCTCGACGACGACCGCCTCCCCGGTCTCGACGATCTGGCCGCCGAGATGGACCGGGCCCATGGGGCCGGGGTGGCAGTGGCCGTGCACTGCGTCACCGCCCCCCAGGTCGTCCTGACCGCCGCCGCCCTGGGGGCGGTGGGCAGTGTCGCCGGGGACCGCATCGAGCACGGGTCGGTGGTGCCCGCCGGGCTGATGGCCACCCTGGCCTCCCTGGGCGTGACGGTGGTCACCAACCCCGGCCTGGTGCTGGCCCGGGGGGACCGCTACCTGGCCGACGTGGATCCCGCCGAGCGGCCCGACCTCTACCGGGCGGCGTCCCTGGAGGCCGCCGGTGTGGGGTTGGCAGCGGGGACCGACGCCCCCTTCGGCCCGGCCGACCCGTGGTCGGCCATCGGGGCGGCGCATGCCCGGCGGACCCGGGCCGGGCGGTCGCTGGGCCCGGACGAGGCGCTGTCCCTGCGGCGGGC
>DATJOV010000471.1:0-2739 GCA_035506735.1 Acidimicrobiales bacterium
ACCTTGGTGGCCGAGGTGGCCGAGCTCCAGGCCAACCCCGAGGGTCGGGCCCGCGGCACGGTGCTCGAGGCCAACCTGGAGTCGGGCCGGGGCCCGGTGGCGACGGAGATCGTCCAGCACGGCACCCTGCGGGTGGGCGACCCGGTTGTGGCGGGGGCGGCCTGGGGCAAGGTGAAGGCCCTCATCGACGACCGGGGCGACCAGGTCAAAGAGGCGCCCCCGTCCACCCCGGTGCAGGTGCTCGGGTTCTCCGAGCCGCCCGCCGCGGGCGACGAGTTCCGGGTCACCACCGACCAGACCACGGCCCGCACCATCGGCGAGACCCGGGAGCGCCGCTACCGGGTGGCGGGCCACGCCCCGTCGCCCACGGCCCCCGGGGCCAAGCTCGAGGACCTCTTCGAGCAGATCCAGCGGGGCGAGGCCGCCACCCTGAACCTCATCCTCAAGGCCGACGTCCAGGGCACGCTGGAGGCGATCACCGACAGCCTGCGCCGCCTGGAGCGCCCCGACGTGAAGCTGAGCTTCGTCCACCGCGGCGTGGGCGGCATCACCGAGGGGGACGTGGAGCTGGCCGTGGCCTCCAACGCCACCATCATCGGGTTCAACGTCCGTCCCGACCGCCGGGCCCGGGAGATGGCGGCCGAACGGGGTGTGGGCATCCGCACCTACGAGGTCATCTACAAGCTGCTCGAGGACATCGAAGCGGCCATGGTGGGCATGCTCACGCCGGAGTTCGAAGAGGTGGTGACGGGCGAGGCGGAGGTGCGCGAGGTGTTCCGCGTCCCCAGGGTCGGGGCCGTGGCCGGGTGCTACGTGCGCGACGGGGTCATCACGCGGGGGTCCAAGGTCCGCTTCCTGCGCGAGGGCGTCATCATCTGGCGCGGCACCATCACCTCGCTCCGGCGGTTCAAGGACGACGTGCGGGAGGTCCAGGCCGGCTTCGAGTGCGGCATCGGCCTGTCGGACTTCCAGGACCTCCACGGCGGCGACATCATCGAGACCTTCGACGAGCGCGAGATCCCCCGGACCTGAGGGCCCGCCCCCGCCCCGCCGTCCCGAGCACGAGCACCGAGCACCGAGGAGGTCCCCACGTGCCCGCACGCCGGCGCGCCGGCCGTTCCCCGGCCGCCTATCCCCGCACGGCTCGGGTCAACGAGGTCCTGCGGGAGGTGGTGGCCGACGCCCTGGAGCGCATGGCCGACGCCGACGACCGCCTGCGCCTGGTCACGGTGACGGCCGTGGCCACCACCCCCGACCTGTCTCGGGCCACGGTGTACCTGAGCTCGCTCTCCGACGAGACCCGCCAGGCCCTGGCGGCCGACCGGCCCCAGCTCCAGGGGGCCATCGCCCGCCAGGTGCGGATGAAGCGCACCCCCCAGCTCGTGTTCGAGGCCGACCCCGGGGTGGCCCACGGGCAGCGGGTGGAGGAGATCCTGCGGCGCCTGCACGCCGGGGGGAGCCCGGCCCCGGGGGGCCCGTCCGAGGAGCCCGACGGTGACGGCGGGGGCTAGGGGGCGGCCCGCCGAGGGGACCACCGGCCTGGTGGTGGTGGACAAGGAGCCGGGCTGGACCTCGCACGACGTGGTGGCCCGCTGTCGGCGCATCTTCGGCCAGCGGCGGGTGGGCCACGCCGGGACCCTCGATCCCGACGCCACCGGCGTCCTCCTGGTGGGGCTGGGGCGCTTCACCCGGATGCTGCGCTTCTTCACGGCCCTGCCCAAGTCCTACCGGGGCGAGGTCGTGCTGGGCCGGGCCACCACCACCCTCGACGCCGCCGGCACCACCACCGGCACGTGGGACATGGGCGAGGTCACCGTGGAGCGGGCCCGGGCGGCGGCGGCCACCCTGACCGGGGCCATCGAGCAGGTCCCGCCCATGGTCTCGGCCGTCAAGGTCGGGGGCAGGCGCCTGCACGAGCTGGCCCGCCAGGGTCTCGAGGTGGAGCGGGCCCCCCGCCCGGTGACCGTGGACCGCTTCGAGGTGGCCGCCGGCGACGAGCCCGGGGTCCTGCGCGTGGCGGTGGACTGCTCGTCGGGGACCTACGTGCGGGTGCTCGCCGCCGATCTGGGCACCGCCCTGGGCGGGGGCGCCCATCTGCGCAACCTGCGGCGCACGGCGGTGGGGTCGTTCGGGGTGGCCGAGGCCCACCGCCTGGACGAGCTCGGCCCGGCCGCCGTCCTCACCCCCGCCCAGGCCCTGCGCGACATGGCCCAGGTGGAGCTGACCGAGGAGCTGGCCCGTTCGGTGCGCCACGGGCTGGCCCTCGACAAGGTGTCGGCCGGGGCGTCGGGCGACGGGCCGTGGGCCCTCGTGGACGGGGTGGGCGAGCTCCTGGCGGTGTACGAGGGCACCGACACCGACCGCATGGTCGCCGCCTGCGTGCTGGCCGACGCCGGGCCGTAGCCGGGGCGGCGGCCCGTGGACGGGGCACCGGGGGCCACGTGGCGGCCCGGGTAACCTCGGCCCCATGGAGGTGGTGCTCGGCCCCGACCGCAGCGCGCCCCCGCCCCACGGCTCCGCCGTCACCATCGGCGCCTACGACGGGGTGCACCTGGGGCATCGTCACCTCCTGGCCGAGCTGCGCCGTCAGGCGGCGGCGGGGGGGCTCGACTCGGTCGTGGTCACCTTCGACCGCCACCCCGCCACCGTGGTGCGGCCCGAGTCGGCCCCCCTCCTGCTCACCGACCTGGAGCAGAAGCTCGAGCTGCTGGCCGGGACGGGAGTGGACCGCACCGTGGT
>DATJOV010000472.1:0-3951 GCA_035506735.1 Acidimicrobiales bacterium
CGAGCGGCTCGCGCGCCAGCGCCGGCCTGGTCTCGTCGAGGCGGTGGCGCGCCACGAAGCTCGGTGCCGCGCCGGGACCGGGCACGGGCGCGGCGAGTTCGTTCTCGAGCAGGGTGAGCTCGGCCCCCGCCTCGTCGTACACCTCCTCGATGCAGGTCCCGGCGAGCACGTCGTGGAACTGCCAGAACAGCACGCGCTCCCACTGCTCGGGTGGGGCGTGCCGCTGCACCAGGAGCCGCTCGGCGGCGCGCATCCGCTCCTTGAACGACACCAGGGTGGCGTAGCAGCCGCGGGCGTGGTGCACGAGATCACCGCGCACCACCGGAAGCTCGTCGTGGTCGATGCGGGCGGCCCAGGACGCGATCGAACCGTGGTGGCCGCTGCCCTGTGCCTCGAAGCCGTCCACCGCGGCCACGTGGGCACGGGTGGGGCCGCCTCCGTGGTTGCCCACCCCGTAGAGACGGCTTCGTCCGTCGGCAAGCGGCGGCCGCGGTGTGCTGGCAGTCGACGACGATCGCGCTGGTGGGCGTCGTGCTGGGCGTGCCCCTGGGGCTGGTGGTCGGCCACCTCGCCTGGGTCGCCTTCGCCTCCAATCTCGGTGTCGTCCCGTTCCTGGTCACGCCGGCGTGGGTCATCGCCCTGCTCGGCCTCGGGGCCGTGGTGGGGGCGAACGTGCTCGCCGTGGGGCCGGCCCTGGTGGCGGCCGGACAGGCCCCCGGCCCCGCCCTGCGGGGGGAATGACCCGGGGGCGGGCCCCACCGGCCCCCCAGCCCGCCGCCGTAGTGTGACCCCCGTGGGGCGCCGGGGGGGAGGAGCCAGGTGATGGCGCAGGCGCCGGTCAGCGCGGGCTGGGGCATGCGCACCGTCCCCCCCGACCTGGTGCGGCGCTACGTGGGCGAGGGCTACTGGCGCGACGAGACCGTGGGGCGGCTCCTGGCCGGCGCCATCGAGCGACGGCCCGAGCTCACCATCACCATCCGCTCCGCCGTCCACCCTTGGAAGGGCAGCTTCGGCGACGTCCTCGGGGCGGCTCGGCGCCTGGCGGGCGGGCTGGCGGCGCGGGGCATCGGCCCCGGCGACGTGGTGGCCTTCCAGCTCCCCAATTGGATGGAGGCCGCCGCCACCTTCTGGGCCGCCGCCCTCCTCGGCGCCGTGGTCACCCCCATCGTCCACTTCTACGGGCCCAAGGAGGTCGGCTACATCCTGCGGCGCACGGGGGTCCGGGCCCTCGTGACGGCCGGGCGCTTCGGGCGCCAGGACTACCTCGACGCCCTGGAGGGGAACCGGTCGGCGGCGCCCGCCCTCGAGACCGTGGCCGTGGTGGGGGAGGGCCCGGTGCCGTCCTGGGCCCGGCGCTTCGCCGCCCTCCTCGAGGGAGACGAGGTCGCCGTCCCCGCCCCCGTCGACCCCTCGGCCCCGGCCCTGGTGGCCTACACCTCGGGGACGACGGCCGACCCCAAGGGCGTGGTGCACTCCCACCGCACCATCGGCTTCGAGATCCGCCAGCTGGCGGGCATGCAGGCCGGCAACCCCCCGCTGCTGGTGGGGGCGCCCGTGGGCCACGCCATCGGGATGCTGAGCGGGCTCCTCGTCCCGGTGTGGAAGGGCGATCCCATCAGCCTCATCGACGTGTGGGATCCCGGAGCGGTCCTGGCCGCCATGCTCGAGGACCACGTGGCCTCGGGCAGCGGTGCCACCTACTTCCTCACCAGCCTCCTCGACCACCCCGACTGCACCCCGGCCCACCTCGAGCTCATGAGCCGGATCGGCCTGGGGGGCTCCCCGGTGCCGGGGGCGGTGACCGAGCGCATGGCGTCGCTCGGGATCTCGGTGGTGCGCTCCTACGGCTCGACCGAGCACCCCTCCACCACCGGCAGCCAGCACGATGCCCCCGAGGCCAAGCGCCACTACACCGACGGCCGTCCCCTCGAGGGGGTGGAGCTGCGGCTCCTCGACGAGGACGGCCACGAGGTGGGGCCGGGGGAACGGGGCGAGATCCTGAGCCGGGGCCCCGACTGCTGCATCGGCTACACCGACCCCGCCCTCACCCGGGCGGCCTTCGACGCCGAGGGGTGGTACGCCACCGGCGACATCGGGGTGCTGGACGAGGACGGCTACCTCGCCATCGTGGACCGCAAGAAGGACATCATCATCCGGGGCGGGGAGAACATCAGCGCCCTCGAGGTGGAGGAGATGCTGCTGCGCATCCCCGGGGTGGCCGAGGCGGCCGTGGTGGCCGCCCCCGACGCCCGCCTGGGCGAGCACGCCTGCGCCTTCGTGCGCCTGGCCGAGGGGGCCGAGCCCCTGGAGCTGGCCGGCATGCGCCGGCACTTCCAGGAGTCCGGCATGGCCCGCCAGAAGTGGCCCGAGGACCTCCGCCTCGTCCCCGAGCTCCCCCGCACCCCCTCGGGGAAGGTCAAGAAGTACGTGCTGCGCGACGGGCTGCGGGCCGAGTCACCCGGGGCGTGAGGAGGGCGTGGGCCGGCCCGCCGCGCCTGCGCTCACCCCGCCACGAGACCGGCGGCCAGGTCGTCGAAGAAGGCCTGCCATCCCGCCTCGGCCCGCCCGTACTGCTCGGGCGGCATGTGCCCCCCGGCCTGGGTGAAGGCCATGCGGGTGCCCCCCTCCACCGCCTCGAGGTCCACGGTGACGAGCTCGAACTGGTCCCCCGGTCGGTCGGCCAGGGTGAAGACCAGGCGCCTGGGCGGGGCCACCTCCCGGTAGGCGCCGTGCCATCCGATCTCCGAACCGTCCCCGAGCACCATGCGGGCCCGCCACTGCCCGCCCACCTGCACGTCCATGGCCACGTCCTCCACCGTGGTGGCGGCACCCCCGAACCAGCGGGCGAACTGCCCGGGCTCGGTCCAGGCCGCGAACACGGCCTCCGGCGGTGCGGCGAAGGTGCGGGTGATGGCGATGCGGGGGGTGGTGTCGGGCTCGGTCACGATGCGCCTTTCTGGTCGGTGGGGTGGGTGCCCCGGGGAGGGTCGTCGGGTCCGGGGCCGAGATGGCCGGCCAGGGCGTCGAAGCTGTCGTCCCAGAGCCGGCGGTACCGCTCCAGCCAGTCCGTGGCGTGCTCCAGGGCCCCGGGCCGGAGGCGGCAGGGTCGCTGCTGGGCCCGTCGCTCCCGGGTGATCAACCCGGCCGCCTCCAGGACCTTGAGGTGCTTGGACACCGCCTGGAGGCTCATGGGGAAGGGCCCGGCCAGCTCGCCCACGGTGGCCTCGCCCCCGGCCAACCGGTCGAGGATGGCCCGCCGGGTGGGATCGGACAGGGCGCCGAAGATGCCGTCCAGGCTGCTCACCGCCATTGTCCGCTCCTCGGGCTCATCTCAACTGACTGGGGTAACTATCAATTGACGACACGTATCCCTGATAGTGGCCGCTCTCTCACTTTTAGTGGCCTGGGTAAGGCCCATCTGTGACGCCCCGCCGCCTCATGAATATGCTCGCCGCACGGGCGAGGGCGTTCCTGGGCGTGGCTACCCAGGGGGAAGGTGGCGGATACATGGTGCCTGGACGGATCGGGCTTATTTCGACTTCCCCGGCTCGCAGCGTCATGACCAAAGCCGCCGAGCTATGCGAACAGGCAGGGGCCTTCGCTGGGTCGAGCATTCGTACGCTCCAGGATCATCTATTCCCCGGTCCGCTCCGGGACCCCAAAACCGCCGAGTGGATGCGCGCCCACCACCCCGATGCATTCTCGTTTGGGAACTACGTGGTCACACCCGAGCGCAGAGCACGAATTGAGGGGGCAATAGGGCGTAAAATGCCCGGCTCTGTCTAGTAATTCCGGCCTTCCTGACCTCGTTGCCGACGATCAGCGAATCTCCCCACCCCTGATCACTGAAATTCCCCACCCCTGAGCGCCGGGTTGGGCCTGAGGGTCCACCAACGAGAGGTGGGCCCCTCCGAGGCTGGCGGTTCCTACGCCACCCAGCCCGAAGGGGAC
>DATJOV010000473.1:0-2986 GCA_035506735.1 Acidimicrobiales bacterium
ATCGTCCACGAGACGGTGGCGACCGTCGGGATGCCAAGTCGCTGATAGATCTCGGCTCTGCGCGGGTCGTAGATCCTGGCCACCACGCGAGGCACGTTGTAATTCTCGCGGGCGATCCTGGCGGTCAGGATGTTGGAATTGTCGCCGCTCGTCACGGCGGCCAGCGCCCCGGCCCCGGCCGCCCCGGCCTGGTCCAGGTCGTCGCGGTCGAAGCCCGACCCCACCACGGCCGTGCCGGGCCAGCCGTCGGGGAGACGGCGAAAGGCCTGGGACGACTTGTCCAGCACCGCCACGGTGTGGCCCTGCTCCGTCAGGCGGACGGCCAGCCCCGATCCCACCCTCCCGCACCCCACGATCACCACGTGCACCGGCACCATGCAACACGGGTCCCCCTCGCCCCGGCAACCCGTCCGTGGCCGTCGGGTGCCCGGCCGGCGGCGGGCCGGGGCAGCCCGGGGGCCGGGCCGCCCTCCCGGGGTGCCACCCCGCCGGGGGAGCGGGGCGCCGGGGCGGCGGCCCGATGTGGTTACCTGAAGACGTGAGCGACGCACCGGCACCGGGGGCCGGGGAGCCCGTCCCGGCACCCTCGCCGCTGCTGCCCACCCCACCCCTGCCCCCCGGGGCGGCCGGTCCCGACGCCGAGCAGGCCACGGCCGTCCTCCCCGACGGGCCCGGGCGTCTCGATGCCGGGGTCCCCATGACCGTGGCCGGGCGCGAGGTGGCCCCGGCGGCCCTGCCCCTGCCGGGCGGGGTGGCCCTGCCCGAGACCGCCCGCTACCGCTTCAAGAACGCCGTCCTGGGCCCGCCCCTGGCCTCGGAGCGCCAGGCGGTGGAGCGCCTGGGGAAGCCCACGGCCCTGGCCGTCCTGTCCTCCGACGTGATCTCGTCCTCGGCCTACGCCACCGAGCAGGTCCTGCTGTACCTCATCCCGGCCATCGGCGTGGCCGCCTTCTCCCTCGTGGTGCCCGTCACCGTCGCCGTGATCTGCGTGCTGCTCTTCGTGACGCTGTCGTACCTCGAGGTCGTGAAGGTCTACACCAAGGCGGGCGGCGCCTACGTGGTGGCCCGGGAGAACTTCGGCCTCGGCGTGGCGCAGATCGCGGCGGTGGCGCTGCTCATCGACTACACCCTCACCGTGGCGGTGTCGGTGGCCGCCGGCGTGGCGGCGCTGGTGTCGGTGTTCCCGGGCCTCGGCCACCACGAGGGCACGACCATCATCTCGGTGGTCCTGGTGCTGCTCATCGCCTACGGCAACCTCCGCGGCATCCGCGAGGCGGGGCGGGTCTTCGCCGTCCCCACGTACTTCTTCATCGGCAACATGGCCCTGCTGCTCGTGGTGGGGATCGTGAAGGCGCTCCTCGGCGACCTCCACCCCCACTCGCTGCACCAGCCCGGCGCCATCGGCCTGGGCGCCCACGGCTCGGGCCTGCTCATGGGGGCGTCGCTGTTCATCGTGGCCAAGGCCTTCGCCTCGGGCGGCTCGGCGCTGACGGGGACCGAGGCCATCTCCAACGGCGTGAGCGTGTTCCGCCCGCCCGAATCCCGCAACGCCCGCCAGACCCTGGTCCTCATGAGCGTGATCCTCGGGTCCCTCGTGCTCGGGGTCTCGCTGCTCGCCTCCCGGGTGCACCCCGTCCCCCGGCGCAGCGGGACACCCACGGTGCTGGCCCAGGTGGCCCAGTACGTCTACGGCACGGGGGCCTTCCCCCATGCCCTGTACATCCTCCTCCAGGCCGGGACCATGCTCATCCTGGTGCTGGCGGCCAACACCAGCTTCACCGGCTTCCCCTTCCTGGCCAGCTTCGCCGCCGACGACTCCTACCTTCCCCGCCAGCTCACCCGCCGGGGGCACCGCCTGGTGTTCTCCACCGGGATCATCGTCCTCACGGTGGTGTCGATCGCCCTGCTCGTGGTGACCAAGGCCCGAGTGGACAGCCTCATCCCGCTGTATGCCATCGGCGTGTTCACCGGCTTCACCATGGCGGGGGCCGGCATGGTGAAATTCCACCTCACCACGCGCGAGCCGCAGTGGCGCCGGCGCGCCCTCATCAACGGCACCGCCGCCGTGCTGTCGTTCGTGGTGCTGCTCATCTTCGCCGTGACCAAGTTCACCTCGGGGGCCTGGGTGGTGGTCGTCCTCCTCCCCCTGGGTGTGGCCGTCCTGCTGCGCCTGCACCGCCAGTACGTGCGCGAGGACGAAGAGCTCGAGCTGGGGGCGTCGGCGGCGTGCGAGGCCCCGGTGCTGCGCCGCCACACCGTGGTGGTGCTGGTGGACCGCATGGACCTGGCCACGGCCCGGGCCGTCCAGTACGCCCGCACCCTCACCCCCGACGAGCTGCGGGCCGTGCACTTCGCCATCGACCCCCGCGAGGCCACCGCCCTGGAACGGGACTGGAGCCGCCTGGGGCTGTCGCGCCTGCCCCTCGACATCATCGAGTGCCCCGACCGCCGCCTGGCCCGGGCCGCCCTGGAGCTGGCCGCCCAGATCACCGGGGACGGCGACACCGAGCTCACCGTGCTCCTGCCCCGCCGGGGCTTCGCCGCGGGGTGGCGCCGCCTCCTGCACGACCGCAGCGCCGACCGCATCGCCGCCGCCGTGGGCCACCTCCCCCACGTCAACGCCACCATCGTCCCCTTCCAGCTCGTGAGCGGGTGGCGGGAGAAGGCGGGGAAGGTGGGGACGCCCCGGGACGCCACCCCCCGGCCCCCCAAGGGGACGGTGCGGATGGCGGGGGACCTGGGGCCGGCCGTGCCCGGCACCACCCCCATCAGCGCCGCCCGGTGGCGCCAGCGGGTGCGGGTGGCGGGGCGGGTGCGCTCGGTGCGGGTCCCCACGGCGGGGGCCACGGCCAACCTGGAGTGCACCCTGGTGGACGGGGGTGGCGCCATCCTCCTCGTGTTCCAGGGGCGGCGCCGCATCCCCGGCGTCCAGCAGGGGGCCCGGCTGGTGGCCCAGGGCATGGTGGGGGCCTGGGAGGGCCGCCTG
>DATJOV010000474.1:0-10498 GCA_035506735.1 Acidimicrobiales bacterium
CCCTGCTTGTCGGCCAGCACCGAGCCGTGCGAGTAGCGCTCGGTGGCGCGCTCGACCATGAGGTCGAGGGCGGACTCGGCCTGCCCCAGCCAGCGCATGCAGTGCGCCAGGCGGGCCGGGCCCAGGCGGTGTCCCTGGCCCCGGCCCCCGAGGAGGTTGGCCGCCGGCACACGCAGATCGGTGATGCGGATCTCGCAGTGGTTGTGGCTCCCCGACATGGTCTCGATGTCGCGCACCACCTCCCATCCGGGCGACGCCGTGTCGACGATGAAGGCGGTGGTGGCCGCCTGCGGGACCTCGGGGTCGTCCTCGGTCCGGGCGAGCAGGATGGCGAACTTGGCGCCCCGGGCACCGGAGATGAACCACTTGTGCCCGTTCACCACCCACTCGTCCCCCTCGAGCTCGGCCCGGGTCTGCATGAGGGTGGGGTCCGACCCCGCCACCTCGGGCTCGGTCATGGCGAAGCACGACCGCGCCGTCCCCTCGCACAGGGGACGCAGGTAGCGCTCGTGCTGGTCGGGGGTGCCGAAGTGCAGGAGGGTGTGCATGTTGCCCTCGTCGGGGGCGTAGCAGTTCACCACGTAGCCGCCGAAGCGCGCCCCCGCCGCCTCGGCCGACACCGCCGCCAGGGCGGTGGGGCCGAGCCCGGCCCCGCCCCAGTCCCGGGGCATGTGGGGCAGCCACAACCCGAGCTCCCGGGCCCGCCCCCGCAGACGGTCGAGCTCGGCCCGCCAGGCGGCCCGTCCCGCCCCCTCGGCCACCAGGCGCTCCTCGGCCGGGGCCACCTCCTGGCGCACCAGGGCCCGCATGGCGAGCCGGACGTCCTCCACGTCGGGCGGGAAGGTGAAGTCGATGGCCATGGGCGCAGTCTGGCATCGCCCCCCGGCGGCCCGGCCCCGTCGACCCGGCTCAGCCCCGGAGGGGGCGATCGGGGCCGGCCCGGGCCCGGGCCTCGACGCCCCTGACCGCCGCGGCCACCAGCCCGGGGGCGTCGCGGGGGACGAAGTGCCCGGTGCGGGCCACCGACACGAGCTCGGCGCCGGGGATGGCGGCGGCGATCGACGCCGCCACCACGGGCGGCACCACCAGGTCCCACGTCCCCGACAGCACCGCCGTGGGGGCCGCCACGGCCCCGAGGGAGCGCTCCACCGTGTCGATCTCGTCCAGGAGGCTGCGCTGCTCGGCCACGAAGCTGTGCCACACACGGCGCCCCACCGGGGCCGAGACGTGCTCGTAGGCGTCGTCGGGGAGGCTGGCCCGGAGCCACTCGAAGCCGGGGTAGTGGCGGCTGCCGGTGGCGGCCCGCAGCCGGGGGAGGACCCGCCCCACGGTGAACAGCCCGGCGGCGCTGATGGCGTCGCCCAGGACGGGGACGGCCAGGGCCCGGTCCACCACGGTCAGGCTGGCGGCCCGCCCCACCGAGGCCACCAGGACCAGCCCGGCCACGAGCTCGGGGCGCAGGGTGGCCAGGAGGATGGCCACCCCCCCGCCGTAGCTGTGGCCCACCACCGTGGCCGGGGCCGCCCCCCGCTCCTCGAGCAGGGTCGCCAGGAGGAGGGCGTTGTCGTGCATGGTGACGGTGGCGTCCCCGCTGCGGCCGTAGCCGGGGCGGTCCACGAGCAGGAGGCGGTGGTCCTGCAGGCGGGCCGCCACCCCGTCCCAATCGGTGCCGAGACCGGGCTGACCGTGGACGAGGAGGACCGGGTCGCCCCGGCCCCGGTCATCGACGAACGGAAGGAACGGCACTCCTGCCCTCGCGCTCGACGTCGGGGGTGTCGGGGGTGTCGGGGCCGTCGGGGGCCGGGGCCGACCCCCCGGGACGGGCGTCCTCCCCCGCGGGTGGGCCGGGACGGGGCCCGGGGATCCCGGGCAGCTCCACCGTGAACAGCGCCCCGCGCCCCGGGGTGGAGCGCACCCGGGCCGAGCCGCCGTGGGCGGCGGCCAGGGCGGCCACGATGGCCAGGCCCAGCCCGGCCCCCTCGCCCGTGCGGGCCGGGCTGGCCCGGTAGAAGCGGTCGAAGACGTGCAGGGCCTGGTCGGGTTCGAGCCCGGGGCCCTCGTCGGCCACCTCCAGGACGGCGGTGGTGCCGCGCCGGGCCACCGTGACCCGGACCGGGGTGCCGGGCGGGGTGTGGGTGGCGGCGTTGCGCAGCAGGTTGTCGACGATCTGGCGCAGGCGCATGGGGTCGCCGTCCACCATGACGGGGCCGTCGAGCTCGACCGTGCTGGGGTGGTCCTCGGCCGCCCGCAGCCTCCACGCCTCGACGGCGTCGGCCACGACGCGGCACAGGTCGATGGGCTGGCGCTCGAGGGGCCGCCCCTGGTCCAGGCGGGCCAGCAGGAGCAGGTCGTCGACGAGGAGGCTCATGCGGGCCGCCTCGCCCTCGATGCGCTCGGCCGCCCGGGCCCGCGCCTCCTCGCCGTCCAGGGCCCCCTTGCGCAGGAGCTCGGCGTAGCCCCGGATGGAGGTGAGGGGGGTGCGCAGCTCGTGCGAGGCGTCGGCCACGAAGCGCCGCAGGCGCGACTCCGAGGAGGTGCGCTCGGCGAAGGCCGCCTCGATCTGGCTGAGCATGGCGTTGAGCGCCGTGCCCAGCCGGCCCACCTCGCCCGTCTCCGCCCCCCGGATGCGCCGGGTGAGGTCGCCCCGGCCGATGGCACCGGCCGCCTCGGTCATCTCGTCCAGGGGCCGCAGGCCGATGCGCACGATCCACAGGGCCAGGCCGAGCAGGGCCACGATCACCCCGGCCGACACCGCCGCCTCCACGTGGGCCAGCGAGGACAGGGTCTTGTCGGTGGGGTCGAGGGAGTCGGCCGTGAGGAGGACGCCGCCCGGCACGGCCACGGCCTGGGCCCGGTACTGCACGCCCCCCGAGCCAGCCGCGGCCAGGTCGACGGACGGCCCCACCGGTTCGTAGGGCCCGTGGTCCCGGCCGAAGACGTGGGGCGGGGGGAGGTGCTGGACCCGGAGGTGGGCCGGCACCACGGGGGCCGGGTCGGGGTCACCGGGCGAGCCCGACGGGTCGCGGAAGACCACCCGGCCCCCGGCCAGGACCTCGACGTAGGTCTCGGGGCTGACCCGGTTGGCCAGGGCGTCGAGGGCCAGGTGGGGCGGGCGGGACCGGGCGCCGGCCGTGCCGGCCGGGGCGCGCAGCGAGGGCGGGGGGCTCCCGAGCTCGTCCAGCCAGGCCCGGGGGTCGGTGACGGGCTGGCGGTCCCCGGCCGAGAGGTCGCGCTGGTAGACGGAGTAGATGTAGCCGTAGGCCTGGCTCTGGGTCACCTCGATCTGCTCGTCCAGGCGCCCGAGCAGGAACGAGCGCAGGGACGAGGACGTCACCAGGTCGGTGGTGACGAGGCCCGCCACCATGAGCACGATCATCCCCAGGACGAGCCGGCGTCGCAGCGACATGCCGGGTCCCCCTCAGCGCCGCCCGGGGCGGGCCGGTCCCCGGCCCGGGCGGGGAGGGCCGCCGGGGCGGGTCACTCCTTCTCCCTGGGCAGGCGCAGGGTGTAGCCCACCCCCCGGATGGTCTGGATGAGGGGCGGGTCGAAGCAGTCGACCTTCTTGCGCAGGTAGCTGATGTAGGTCTCGACGATGTTGGGATCGCCCTCGAAGTCGTAGTGCCACACGTTGTCGAGGATCTCGCTCTTCGACAGGACCCGCCTGGCGTTCTCGAGGAGGTAGCGCAGGAGGTTGAACTCGGTGGCGGTGAGGTCGACGAGGGTCCCCCGGCGCCACACCTCGTGGGTCTCCTCGTCCATCTCGAGGTCGGCGAACTGCAGGCGCTCGTCCACGGCGCGCGTGGCCGAGGTGCGGCGCAGGACGGCGTGGATGCGGGCCACCAGCTCGTCGAGGCTGAAGGGCTTGGTGACGTAGTCGTCCCCGCCCACCTTGAGGCCCCCCACCTTGTCCTCGGTGGCGTCGCGGGCGGTGAGGAACATGACCGGGGTGCGCACCCCCTGGGCCCGCAGCCGCCGGCACACCTCGGTGCCGTCGTAGTCGGGCAGCATGATGTCGAGGAGGATCAGGTCCTGGCCGCCCCGCTCGGCCATGCCCATGGCCTCGCTCCCGGTCGAGGCCGTCTCCACGTCGAAGCCCTCGAAGCGCAGGGCCGCCCCCAGGAGATCGGTGATGTAGAGCTCGTCGTCCACGACGAGGATCTTGCTGGGGCCACTCACGCCGTCCATGTTCGCAGATCGGGCCGAGGCTCCGACACCCCCCCGCCCCTCCCCGGGGCCCCGGGGCCCCGCCCCGGAGGCCGCTCAGCTGATCCCCAGGTGCCGGGACCGGCCCTCAGGCCCGGGTGCTCACCCGGGGCACGGCCCGGCGGCCCCGCACGAGCAGGCGCACGGCGCGGCGCACGGCCCACCACGTCACGAGCAGGAGCGCTTCCACCACGATGGTCATGGACATCTTGGACTTGCCCTGGACGCGGTCGACGAAGCGGATGGGCACCTCGGTCACCAGGCCGCCGTGCTCGAGGACCTGGTACACCATCTCGATCTGGAAGCCGTAGCCCTCGGCCCGCACGGCGTCGAGGTCGATGCGGCGCAGGGCGTCGGCCCGGTAGGCGCGGAAGCCCGAGGTGGAGTCGGTGACGTGCAGCCCGAGCATCCAGGCGGCGTAGATGTTGCCGCCCTGGGACAGGAGGCGACGGTGCCGGCGCCAGTTGGGGATGGACCCCCCCGGGACGTAGCGCGACCCGATCACGAGGTCCACGCCCTCGGCCAGGGGGGCCACCAGTCCGGGCAGTGCCTCGGGCTCGTGCGACAGGTCGGCGTCCATCTCGACCAGGGCCTCCCACCCGTGCTGGAGGCCCCAGCGGAAGCCGGCCCGGTAGGCGCTGCCCAGGCCCGACTTGGCGCTGCGGCGCAGGACCTCGATGTTGCCGAGCTTCTCCCCCGCCTCCTCGGCCAGGTCGGCCGTGCCGTCGGGGCTGCCGTCGTCGACCACGAGGACGCCGCCGTCGGGGAGGGCGGCGCGGATGCGGCCCAGGACGGGCCCGATGTTCTCGGCCTCGTTGTAGGTGGGAAGGACGACCAGGACCCGCACGGGCGCAGTTTAGGTGACCGGGGTCCGGTCCCCGACGTTCCCCACCACCTCGAGCTGGGCCTCGGGGGCGGTGGAGTGCCAGGCCTCCCGCACCACCACCTGGATGGCCCCGGCGAAGGGGATGGCCAGGAGGGTCCCGACGAAGCCGCCGAAGAACCCGCCCACCAGGTCGCCCACGTTGGCCCCCACGAGCACGGCGATGAGCACGAGGAGCGGGTTGATCCGGACCGTCCGGCTCATGACGACGGGGTTGAGGACGTGGTTCTCCACCTGGGTATACACCAGGAACACGACGAGGGTGACGATCCCGGCGGTGAGGGAGTGGGTGAGGGCGAAGACCACGGTGGGGAAGCCGGCCAGGGCGCCCCCGATCATGGGGAGGAAGTCCACCAGCGCCACCCACAGGGCCCACAGGACGGCGAAGGGGACGCCGAGCGCCAGCAGCGTCACCAGCACCACGCCGCCGGCGATGACCGAGGTGATGAAGTTGCCCAGCATGTACCCGGTGACCGAGCGGCTCACCTCGCCCGCGATGCGCGTCAGCCGGGCGGCGCGCTCGGGAGCGATGAACGACAGCACACCGCGCCGCATCCGGGGACCCTCGAGGAGCACGAGGATGACGAGGATGAAGATGGCGAACAGCGCCACCAGCAGCGACACTGCCCCCTTGCCCAGGGTGAGGGCGGGCTTGGAGAGGTTGGCGGCGAAGGTCTGGAGCTTGGGGGCCAGGTTCTTCTGCACCCAGTGCTCCACGTGGTAACGGCGCAGCACGTGCCCGATCCACCCCGTGCCGTGCTCGGCGTTCTTCACGTAGTCCGGGAGCTTGGGGATGAGATGGGCGAGCCCGTTGGCGAGGGGGTTGCCGAAGGCATAGGCCAGCCCGGCGAAGGCGAGCAGGGCGAAGACCGTCACGAGCGCCACGGCCGAGCCGCGCCGCTTCACCCCGGCCCGGTGCACGGCGAGGACGAGCGGGTTGAGCAGCAGCGCCACGAAGCCGGCCACCACCATGATGAGGATGATCTCGCGCAGCTTGTAGATGAGGCGCCCGGCCAGGTAGGTGACGACGACCACGGCGACGGTGGTGAGGATGGCCATGAGCGGGATGTGGCGCTCGTCGGCCCACTCCCACAGGCGCGCCCGCCGGGTCACCGGCACCGAGGCCTCCTCGGCCCGCGTCACGGGCGGCGAGGCATTCTCGACCATTTCCCCAGCATTGCAGCTGCGACCCCGGCGATCGTGCCACCATGAGACCCATGCCGGGCCCGAACGACGCCCCCCCGGCGCCCCGGCGGCGCCGCCGCATCCCCCGCGAGGTGCGGTGGGGCGTGACCGCCCTGGCCGTGGCCATCGTGGGGTACTTCCTCCTGCCCGACCTGGCCGGGGCCCGGCGCGACCTCAACCAGCTGGCCCGGGTGCGGGTGCCCTACCTGGTGGCGGGGGTGGTCCTCGAGGCGGCCGCCCTGTGCGCCTACGCCGAGCTCACCCGCACCGTGCTCCCCGGCCATGCCGTGCGCCGCTCGCGCCTGCTGCGCATCGACCTCTCCAGCTTGGCCGTGAGCCACGTGGTGCCGGGCGGGACGGCGCCGGGGACGGGACTCGCCTACCGCCTCCTCGTCGACACGGGGGTGCCCGGGGCCGACGCCGGCTTCGCCCTGGCCATGCAGGGGGTGGGCTCGGCCGTGGTCCTGAACGCCCTGTTCTGGTCGGCGCTCGTGGTGTCGATCTTCCTCCACGGCTTCAACCCCCTCTACGGCGTGGCCGCCGGCGTGGGCGTGGTGCTCATGGCCGCCTTCGCCGGGAGCGTGCTCCTGCTGCTGCGGGGGCGGCACTGGGCCGTCGACGCCGTGCGCCGGATGGCCGATCACATTCCCTTCCTCAACGGCGACAGCGTGGCGCGCGGGGTGGAGAACCTGGCCACGCGCCTGCAGCAGCTGGTGGACCAGCCCGTGCTGCTGCGCCGGGCCGTGGTGTGGGCCGTGGCCAACTGGCTCCTCGACGCCTCGTGCCTGTGGGTCTTCATCGCCGCCTTCGGCAAGCTCGTCTCCCCCATCGACCTCATGGTCGCCTATGGCCTGGCCAACGTCCTGGCCGTCATCCCCATCACGCCCTCGGGCCTGGGTGTGATCGAGTCCGTCCTCATCCCGACGCTGGTCGGCTTCGGCGTCCCCTCCAACAAGGCCATCCTGGCCGTGCTCGGGTACCGACTGGTCAACTTCTGGCTCCCCATACCCGTTGGCGGGATCGCCTACCTTTCGCTCCGCCTCCGCCTCCGCTTCTTCCCCCGTGGCGCCGCGCCCCCCGGGCCGCCCACCGGGGCCGAGACGCCCGGCGCCGAGGGCGCCACAGGCCCGGGTCCGGCCGCAACCGGCGGCGGCGGTGCGGGCGGCGGTGCGGGCGGCGGGAGCGGGGGCACCGCCGCCTCGGCCCCGGGCACGGCCGCGGCGGTGCGGGCCGACGGGGCGGGGACGGGCGTCCCGCTCCACAGTGACCACTCCTGCCCCGGCGCGCACGGCTGACCGGCCCCGGGGGACGCCGGCGGCGGCGGGGGGCCGGGGGCGGGCCGTCACGGTCTGCCAGTCGGGCCCGGCGGCGTGGAAGCATGAGGCCATGGAGGCGGCGGCGCCCGGCACTCCCCGGCGTCGCCGCATGCGCCGCCGGGTCACCTGGGGCATCTACGGGGTGGCCCTGGCCCTCATCGTCGAGTACCTGGTCCTGCCCGAGCTCACCGGGGCCCGGAAGTCGGTCCACCTCCTGGGGCGCATCAACGTCGCCTACGTGGTGGCGGGCGTGGTCCTCGAGGCCGGGGCCCTGGCGTCCTACAGCCAGCTGACCCACACCGTCCTGCGCCGGGAGGGGCCGCGGCGCTGGCGGTTGGTGCGCATCAACCTCTCGAGCCTGGCCGTGAGCCACGTCATGCCGGGCGGCACGGCACCGGGGACGGCGGTGGCCTACCGCCTCCTCACCCAGTCCGGCGTGCCCGGGGCCGACGCCGGCTTGGCCCTGGCCATGCAGGGCGTGGGCTCGGCCCTGGTGCTCAACACCATCCTGTGGTCGGCCCTGCTCGTCTCCATCTTCCTCCACGGCTACAACCCCCTCTACGCCGTGGCCGCCGGCGCCGGCGTGGTCCTCATGGGCGTCGTCGCCACGGCCGTGGTGGCGCTCACCCGGGGGCGCCGGCGCTCGGTCGAGGTGGTGGAGCGCCTGGCCGCCCGCCTCCCCTTCGTCGACAGCGCCGCCGCCGCCGGGGCGGTGCGTCGGGTGGCCGAGCGGCTGGGTCAGTTCCTGGCCGAGCGCCAGCTCCTGGCCCGGGCCGTGGTGTGGGCGGCCGCCTTCTGGCTCCTCGACGCCTCGTCGCTCTTCGTCTTCATCGCCGCCTTCGGCACCCTGGTGCCGCCCATCGACCTCCTCGTGGCCTACGGCCTGGCCTTCGTCCTGGCCGTGATCCCCGTGACCCCCTCGGGCCTCGGGGTCATCGAGGGCGTGCTCATCCCCACCCTGGCCGGCTTCGGCGTGCCCCGCAGCACGGCCGTGGTGGGGGTCCTGGCCTACCGCCTGGTGAACTTCTGGCTCCCCATCCCGGTGGGCGGGATCGCCTACCTGTCCCTGCGGTTCTCCCCCGCACGGGGTCCGCTGGAGGCGCCGGAACGCGAACCGGAGCCGGCCCCGGCCGAGCCCTGAGCCGAGCCGCCCGCCCCGGGGCGGGCGGCGGCGCCGTCAGGAGCCGGCCGCCCCGAGGTCGGCGTCGCGCCGGCGCCGGGCCCGGCTGCGGGCCAGCTCCTCGAGCTTGCGCTGGGCGCTGAAGCCCTCGACGTTGGGGACCCGGGTCCAGGTGCTGTCGGGACCGAGGGCCCAGGCGTTGGTGTCGTCGGCCAGGTTGAGCTCGAGCACCTCGAGCAGGCGGGCCTGGAGCTCGGGGTCGGCCACGGGCGTGAGCACCTCGATGCGGCGATCGAGGTTGCGCTCCATGAGGTCGGCCGAGCCCATGAGCAGGGTGAGGGGACGCTCGCCGCTGCCCCCGAAGCGGTAGATGCGGGAGTGCTCGAGGAAGCGGCCCACGATGGAGCGGACCCGGATGGTGTCCGACAGCCCGGGGATCCCGGGGCGCAGGCAGCACACCCCCCGCACCACGAGGTCGATGGGCACCCCCGCCACCGAGGCCCGGTACAGGGCGTCGATGACGTCGGGATCGGTGAGGCCGTTGACCTTGATGGCGATGCGCCCCCCGGTCCCCGCCGCCGCCTCCCGCTCGATGAGCTCGGTCACCCGGGACCGCAGGGTGGCGGGCGCCACCACCAGCTTGCGGTAGCGGGCGTAGGGGCTGTAGCCGGTGAGGAAGTTGAACAGGTCCCCCACGTCGGCCCCGAGCTCGGGATCGGCCGACAGCAGGCCCAGGTCCTCGTACTGGCGGGCCGTGCGGGGGTTGTAATTGCCCGTGCCCAGATGGCAGTAGCGGCGGATCCCGTCCTCCTCGCGCCGCACCACCAGCGCCGCCTTGGAGTGGGTCTTCAGGCCCACCAGCCCGTAGACGACGTGGACGCCGGCCTCCTCCAGGGCCCGGGCCCACACGATGTTGGCCTGCTCGTCGAAGCGGGCCTTGAGCTCGACCACCGCCGCCACCTGCTTGCCGGCCTCGGCCGCCTGGATGAGGGAGGCGGCGATGGGGCTGTCGCCCGAGGTGCGGTACAGGGTCTGCTTGATGGCGAGCACGTCGGGATCGGCGGCGGCCTGGGCGATGAAGGCCTCCACCGAGGTGGTGAAGGAGTCGTAGGGGTGGTGCACGAGCACGTCGCGCTCGCGCAGCACGGCGAAGAGGTCGGCGGGCTCGTTCCCGGCCGTGGCCAGGCGGGGCGGCGTCATGGGGGCCCAGGCCTGCTCGTGGAGGTCGGGGCGGTCCAGCCCGTGCACGCCCCACAGGCCCCCGAGGTCGAGGGGGGCGGCGATCTCGTACAGGTCGTCGGGGCCGAGGTCGAGCTCGTGCAGGAGCATGTCGCGCAGGTCGTCGGACATCTCGGCCGCCACCTCGAGGCGCACGGCCCGCCCGAAGCGGCGCCGGCGCAGCTCCATCTCCACCGCCGCCAGGAGGTCGTCGGCCTCGTCCTCCTCCAGGACCAGGTCGGCGTTGCGGGTCACCCGGAAGGGGTAGTGCTCGCCGATGACCATGTCGGGGAACAAGGTGGCCAGCTGGGCGGCGATGACCTGCTCCAGGGCCACGAAGCGCCGGCCGTCGGGCAAGGCCAGCAACCCCGGCAGCAGCGGCGGGATCTTGACCCGGGCGAAGCGGCGCTCGCCGCGCGCCGGGTCGCGGACGATGACGGCCAGGTTCAGCGACAGGTTCGAGATGTACGGGAAGGGGTGACCCGGGTCGACCGACAACGGCGTCAGGACCGGGAAGATCTGGCGGTGGAACACGTCCACCAGGTAGTCCCGGTCCTCGTCGTCGAGCCTCGA
>DATJOV010000475.1:0-13958 GCA_035506735.1 Acidimicrobiales bacterium
CCGGGGGGGCCGGGCGGCGGGCGGGGCCGGGGCGGCCTGGGCCCGCGCCGGCCGGGGCGGGGTCGTCGTCTCGGTGGTCGTGGGCGGCGGGGCGTGCACCGGCGGCGGGGGCGCCGTCGTGGTGGTGGTCGGGGGCGGGGCCACGGTGGTGGGGGGGACCGGCTTGGGCACGGTGGGGGGCGGTGAGGAGGCCCCGGGCTGGATGGCGAGGGCCTGGACCGAGGCGGGGCGCTGCCCGAAGACGGGGGAGGGATGGGCCAGGACCACGCCCAGGACCACGACCTCCCCCGCCGCCAGCAGGTAGGCGAGGCGGAGGCGCCCGGGGCGCTCGGAACTGCGGCCCCGAGCCAGTCGGGGCAGCCGGACTCCCTTCACCCACCAGGTATCGGCACCCCGGCGGGGCCACCTGAGACTCGCTCACCCCCCGTGGCCAAGGGCCGGACGACGACGGCGCCGCACCGCTCGCCGCGGTCACGCCCGGGGGCGCAGGGGCGGGGAGGGCCGTGGTGGGGCACAATCTGTGGGAGGGGTCGCGCCGCGGGGCGCGGTCACCGGGGGGAGCGGGCGCAGGCTTCGGGCAGGACGGGCAGGGGCGGCGAGGACCGGGCGGAGGCAGCGGTGTTGGACGAACCGGCGCACCAGAACATGCTGGGGGCCATCGACGTGGCCATCAGCCGGTGCATCGACGCCTACAACATCGCGTCCGAGGCGGGGGACGCCGAGCTGGCCGAGGCCGCCCGGGTCGAGGTGGAGGCGCTCAAGCGCCTGCGCCAGACGGCCCTGGCCCGCCCCACCCGACCGGCCCGCTGGATGTTCGCCCGCTCCCGCCGGGGCGACTCGCGCCAGCGCTGACCACGGCCCCGGCACCCAGGAGCCAGCGACCCGTGGGCGCAGTGGTGCTCGTCACCGGGGCCTCGGCCGGCATCGGCCGGGCCTGCGCCCGCCGGCTGGCCGGGGCGGGGTGGACCGTCGTGGGGGCCAGTCGCCGGGGGAGCGCCGAGGCCGGATGGACGGGCCTGGTCATGGACGTCGACGACGAGGTCTCGGTGCGCACCGGGGTGGCCGAGGTGCTCGAGCGCCACGGCCGCATCGACGCCGTGGTGGCCTCGGCCGGGTGGGGGCTGGCCGGGGCGATGGAGCAGACCCCCATCGACCAGGCCGTGGCCCAGCTCGACACGAACTTCTTCGGGGCCTGCCGCCTGGTGCAGGCGGCGCTGCCCGCCCTGCGCCGCCACGGCGGTCGCATCGTGCTGGTGAGCTCGATCGGGGGCGTCGTGGCCATCCCCTTCCCGGCGTACTTCTGCGCCTCGAAGTTCGCCCTCGAGGGCCTGGCCGAGGCTCTGGGATACGAGGTGCGGCCCTTCGGCGTGACCGTGACCCTGGTCCAGCCGGGCAACGTCCGCACCGACTTCACGGCCAACCGCCGCACCGTCGACGGCGACGGCGACGGCGCCGGTCCCGGCCCGGGCGGGGACGACCCCTACCGCCGGGCCCGGGAGAAGGCCGTGGCCGTCATGGAACGCGACGAGGCCGACGGGGTCGACCCCGACGCCGTGGCGGCCGTGGTCCGGAAGGTCCTCGAGGCCCGCCGGCCCCCCCGCCGGGTCTCGGTGGGCAAGGCCGGGGAGCGGGTGGGGATCGTGGCCAAGCGCCTCCTCCCGCAGCGGGTCTTCGAGGCGGCGGCCAAGGGGGCCCTGGGCGTCGATTGACGGTCCCGGCATGGACTTTGGCCCCTACGGCGGCCCCGGCCATCCGTCGACACCCACTGCGTGACCACGCCACCCGAGCCCCCCGAGGGCGAGGTGCGCACCTCGCGCCTGCTCGAGCGCGAGGCCCGCATCGTCGGCATCCGGGACTTCAGCTCGCCCTCGCTCGAAGCCGTCGACCGGCGCCGGTCCCAGCTCTGGACGGTGGCCTTCGCCGGCCTGGTGTGCCTGGCCGCCGCCGTCGGCCTCCTCACCTCGGGGACCAGCCGGCACCTGGGCTTCGCCAACCGCCTCGGCTTCCGGGTGGGCACGGTGGTCCTGGTGGTGGCCCTGGCCGCCTACGTCATGGAGAAGGAGCGCCACCTGCGCCGCCTCTCCAAGCTCCTCGTGGACGAGCGGGTCCTGAGCGCGGCGCTCTCCAACCGCCTCAAGGAGCTGGCCATGCTGTACGAGGCGGGCAAGGCCATGAACTCGGTGCTGGTCATCGACGACGTGCTGGCGCTCATCCTCTCCAGCGCCTTCGAGTTGCTGCGGGCCCGGTGCGGGTCGATCCTGCTCCTGGACGGCTCGGGGTCGCTGTCCGAGGTGTGCCGGGCCGGCGACGGTCCGGACACGCCGGTCGAGCTGGGCGGGGGCATCGCCGCCCGGGTGGCCCGGGACCGGGAGCCCCTGCTCGTGCAGGGCACCCTGTCGGAGCGGGGCCAGGTGAGCCGGGACAGCGCCGTGTGCGTGCCCCTCCTGCACAAGAACGAGCTCCTCGGGGTGCTCGTCCTCGACGGCTGCCCCGAGCGTCCCTACACCGAGTACGACCTGCGGGCGGTGTCGCTCTTCGCCGAGCACGCCGCCATCGCCGTGGCCAACGCCCGACTGTACGAGGCCGAGCGCTCCCTCAGCGCCAAGCTCTCCCACCACGCCGTGCACGACCCCCTCACGGGCGCCGCCAACCGGGTCCTCATCAGCGACCGGCTCCAGCACGCCATCGCCCGCACCCGGCGCAACGGCAACCTGGCGGCGGTGCTGTTCATCGACATCGACAACTTCAAGCTCGTCAACGACGAGCTCGGCCACGAGGCCGGCGACGCCATCCTCACCGGCTTCGTGCACCGCCTGTCGGCCTCGGTGCGCCAGACCGACACGGTGGGCCGCTTCGGGGGGGACGAGTTCGTGGTGGTGTGCGAGGACGTCGCCGACGAGGCCACCGCCCTGGCCGTGGCGGCCCGCATCATCGAGGACCTGCGCCAGCCCTTCCCCACCCAGATGGGCGACCGCATGCTGTCGGCCAGCATCGGGGTGGCGACGTGCGCCGCCGGTCGCTCCATGGCACCCGACGCCCTCATCCGCGAGGCCGACCGGGCCATGTACCGGGCCAAGATGGACGGGAAGGCCCGGGTGGTGAGCGCCCAGGCCCGCGCCGCCTGAGGGAACCGCCAAGGCCGGGACCGTTGGTATCGTGGCCCGCACACCATGCGCGCCGCCCTCACCTTCGACGTCGAGGATCCCGACAGCCCCAACCACGTCGGCGCGTCGGAACTCGCCACCATCCTCGGTGCCCTGGACGAGGCCGGCATGCGGGCCACCTTCTTCGTCCAGGGGCGGTGGCTCGAGGCCCATCCCGAGGCGGCGGCGGCCATCGGGGCCGGCGGCCACCTGGTGGGCAACCACTCCTACTTCCACGTCGACAGCCGCTTCCTGAGCGCCGAGGGCCTGCGCCAGGACGTCACCCGGGCCCACCGGGCCATCGAGGGGGTGGTGGGGGCCGACGACCGCCCCTGGTACCGCCTCCCGTACGGGGCGGGGGCCGAGAGCCCGGTCATCGCCGCCCGCCTACGCGCCCTCGGCTACCGCCACGTGGGGTGGGACGTCGACCCCCGCGACTACGCCCTCACCGACCCGGCCGAGCTCGTCCCGGCCGTGGCCGCCGGGCTCGAGGCCCGCCGCCGGGCCGGGGCAGGCCACGCCATCGTCCTCCTGCACTCGTGGCCGGTGGCGACGGCGGCGGGCATGCCCGAGCTGTGCCGCTACCTGGCCGGGAACTGCGAGGCCACCGTCACCGTGGACCAGGTGCCGGGGCAGGGGGCCGTCCCCACCCGGTCCCCCGTCGCCCACGCGCTGCGCTGGGCCGGGTCGAGGGCCAAGCACGCCCTGCGCGGAGGTCGGGGGGCGGTCCGGGCCTGAGGCCACCGCCCCCGGGCCGGGGGAGCCCCGCCGGGGCGGCGTCGGCGTCGGGTCGGTTCAGAGACGCTCGACGTTGGGGCCGGTCATGCGGTTGCGGGTGTCGAGGACGTAGGGGGCGGCGGCGGCGATGGCCTCGAGGTCGAAGCTGTCGTGGTCGATGACGAGCACCACGGCGTCGGCGGCGGCGGCCTCCTCGGGGGTGGCCTCCACCCGCCGCACCCGGGGGTCGATGGTGAGCTGGCGGACGTGGGGGTCGGCCGCCCGGACCTCGGCCCCCAGGGCGGCCAGGCGCTCGGCCACGGCGATGGCCGGTGACTCCCGGGCGTCGGCCGTGTTGCGCTTGTAGGCCAGGCCCAGCACGAGCACCCGGCTCCCCCGCAGGGCCCGGCCCTGGGCGTTGAGGGCCAGCATGAGGCGACGCACCACGTAGTCCGGCATGTGCTCGTTGATGTCGTTGGCGAGCTCGATGAAGCGGAAGCTCTGGCCCGAGGTGCGCCGGACCTTCCACGACAGGTAGGAGGGGTCGATGGGCAGGCAGTGGCCGCCCACCCCGGGCCCGGGGCGAAAGGGCATGAAGCCGAAGGGCTTGGTGGAGGCGGCCTCGATGGCCTCCCACACGTCGACGTCGAGGTCGCGGGCGAACATGGCCAGCTCGTTCACCAGGGCGATGTTGACGTGGCGGAAGGTGTTCTCGAGGAGCTTGACGAGCTCGGCCACCTCGGGACGCGACACCGCCACGGTGGTGCCGCACAGGCGGTCGTAGAAGCCCTGGACGGCGGCAAGGGAGGCCTCGTCCACGCCGGAGACCACCTTGGGGGTGTTGACGATCCCCCACTCGGGGTTGCCGGGGTCGATGCGCTCGGGGCTGTAGCCGAGGTGGAAGTCGGGGCCGGGGCGCAGGCCCGAGCCCTCGTGCAGGATCGGGCCCACCAGCTCGGTGGTGGTCCCGGGGTAGGTCGTGGACTCGAGGATCACGGTGGCTCCGGGACGCAGGAGGGGGCCCAGGGCGCGGGCCGAGTCCTCGATGTAGGAGAGGTCGGGCACCCCCTCGCGCAGGGGGGTCGGCACGGTGATGACGGCCACGTCGAACCCGGCGGCGTCGGCCGCGTCGGCGGTGGGGCGGTAGCGACCGGAATGGCGGGCCTCGAGGAGCTGCTTGTCGCTGATGTCCTCGACGTAGGACTCGCATCGCCGGAGGTGGTCGACCCGGACCGCGTCGGTCTCGACGCCGACCACGTCGAAGCCGACCTCGACGGCCCGCACGGCCAGGGCCAGTCCCACGTAGCCCTGGCCCAGGACCGCCACCCGGGTGGCACCGTCCATGCCTCAGCCCCCGGACCCGGGGCCCACGCCGGTCACGGCACGGGCGCCCGTGATCGTCGCACCCCGCCCCCCGGGGCCGTGCCCGGTCCCCCCCGACGTCATGGCGCCCCAGCTTACGGGGCCGCCCCCGCCTCGACCGAGGGCCCCGGGAAAAATCCCCGCCGCCCGGGTTGGCCCCGTGTTGAGTGCCCGTTGACCACGTTCTTATGTCGTGGCTCGATCATGCGATGGACGGCCCGAGCCCGAGCGCTCGTCCGGCCGTCTCCGGGAGCGGAGGTCCGGCCGCCGTGGCGTACGCCGCGCCGGACCGTCGGGGGGGAGCAGGTCCATGGCACGAGGGCGCCGACGGCGCGCCGGGCCCGGCTGGATCCGGGTGGCCGGCGCCAGCCTGGTCGCAGCGGGGGGCAGCGCCATCGGGATGTCGGTGTCGGCCTTCGCCACCACGGGCGCCACGGCGCCCCACGTCATGGTGGTGACGATGGAGAACAAGAACTACAGCGAGGTCGTCGGGGCCGCCAACCAGCCCGTGACCAACGCCCTGGCCGACGACTACGGGCTCGCCACCGACAGCTACAGCGTGGCCCACCCCAGCCTGCCCAACTACATCGACCTGGTGAGCGGGCAGGATCCCTCCAACGCCGCCGACGACGGGCCGCCCAGCGCCCACACCTACAGCTACCCCACCATCGCCGACCAGCTCCAGGCGGCGGGGTACAGCACCCAGGCCTTCGCCGAGGACCTCCCGGCCGACCCCACCAACGACGACGGCGAGTACGCCGTGCGCCACAACCCCTGGGAGTACTTCCCGGCCACCCCCATCAACGTGGCCGACGCCGCGACCATGGTCGGCGACCTCGACAGCACCGACCCTCCCGACTTCGTGTGGTACACGCCGGACATGCTCGACGACGAGCACACGGGGGAGCCCGTCGACTCCCTGGCCACCGAGGAGGCGGCGGGGGAGTCCTTCCTGTCGAGCTTCATCCCCGAGGTGCAGGCCACCACCTGGTACCAGCAGGGCGGGCAGATCGTCATCGAGTGGGACGAGTCCGACACCGACGACACCAACGGCGGGGGCCACATCCCCACCATCGTGGTGTCGGCGGCGCTCAAGGCCGACCCCCGCCAGTCCTCCACCGAGGTCGACACCACCGGCGTCCTCAACTCCATCGAGGACGTCTACGGCCTGCCCCACCTGGGCGAGGGCGTGGGCACCATCGACGCCCTCCTCACCCTGGGGACGCCCACCACGACCACGACCACGCCGTCGTCGAGCACCACGACCGCACCGGCCGCGCCCACCACCACGGTGGCTGCCGCCAGCGCCACCACCACCACGGTCCCGACCGTCTTCGCCACCACCGCACCCACCACCACGACGCCGACGGCGACGGTGTCGGGGGGAGCGGGGACCACCACCACGCTGCCGCCGGCGGTCGGAGCGGCCGCCTCGGGCGGCGCCGCCCCGGCCTCGTCGCAGGCCTCGGCGTCGGCGAGCTCCGCCGCCACCGACCCCCCCTCGGCCGACGGGGGCGGGACCGACCCCTCGGTGGTCACGGCCGCCTCCACCGATCTGGCCTTCACCGGAGCCGGACCCGGGGTCCGCACCCTCACCCTGGCCGGTGCCGCCCTGGTCCTGGTGGGTCTGGCCGCCCTGGTCCTGGCGGGGCCGCCGCGACGCCGCCTCCTGGCGGCGGCCGGCCGTGAGCAGACCCGGCGCCTGTTCGCCCTCCAGGGCGACGTCGCGCCCACGGCCGACCCGTGGGCGCGGCCACGGCGCTGACACCCGGGGCACCCTGAGCGACGGGTCCGGGACCGGCATGGACCCCGGTCCCTGGTGCGTCAGGAGCCCGGCGGTGTGGTCCCGGCGTCGCAGGAGGACGGGTCCTGACCCTGCGCCGCCCCGGGGTGCAGTCCCTGGACCAGCCCCAGGTTGTCGGCCACCACGACGAGGCGGTCCAGGAGCGCCTGGCGCTCGCCCGCCTCGAGGCCCCGACAGATGGTCAGCTCCAGGCCCATGGCCAGCTCGGTGGCCCGGGCCAGCACCGTCCGCCCCTGGGCGGTGATGTGCAGGGTGCGGGACCGCCGGTCCGAGGGGTGGGGCCGGCGCTCCACCAGACCCCGGGCCTCGAGGTGGTCGACGACCGCCACCATGGAGCTGGGGGGGATGCGCAACCAGCCGGCGATGGTGTTCTGGGACTGCCCGGCGTAGGCGTCGATGCCCCGCATCAGGGCGAACTGGCGGGGCTCGAGGTCGACCTCGGCCATGAGGAGGCCGAACCGCCGGGCCGTCTCGAAGCCCAGCTGGGAGAGGAGGAAGCCCACGGCCTGGGGGGCGTGCCCCGGGAGGGGCGAGTGGCCGGGGTCCGGGGACCCTTCTGCCTTCGGTTCCCGACCTCCGCCCGATGAGGAAGGGGCACCCCCGGCGTCCATCCCCTTGTCCGGTCCGGTCACGAAAAACAGTTTACCATCCGAATGTGTTGTGGTAGAACAATTCGAGTTGGAACTATCTTCAGCCGAACGGAGACTCGCCGTGGGCCTCACCTCCATCCGATCCCGGCAGCCCCTCCCCGCCGTCGGGCCCCGCCCCTCGACCCTGCTGGGCCGGCTGGCCCGGTGGGTCCTGCGCCACCGGCGCCCCGTCGTCGTCGTGTGGGTGGTCCTCATGATCGCCGGGGGCATGGCGGCCGGACGGGTGTCGAAGCGGCTCAGCTTCGACTTCTCCCTGCCCGGCCAGCCCGGGTACGAGACGGCGGCCCGGATCATCCACACCTACGGCAACGGCGGCGACCAGGCCCCCGCCATCCTGGTGGTCCACGTGCCCGGCGCCACCGGGGTGACCGGTGACCGCGCCGCCATCGCCGCCGCCTTCGCCGCCGTGCGGCGGGACGAGCCCTCCCTGCGGGTGGTCGACCTCGGCGTCACCGGCGACCGGCGCTTCGTCACCGACGACGGGCAGAGCACCTTCGCCCTGGTCTTCACCCCGGCGGCCACCGGGTTCGGCAACAGCACGGCCCTGGACGCGGCCCGGGCCCAGGTGGCGCACCTGCTTCCGGACGACGCCGTCGGCCTCACCGGGCTGAACCAGCTGGCGGCGGGGAGCTCCACCAAGGGGCCCGGGGTGCTGGTGGAGACGCTCATCGGCGGCCTGGGGGCGCTGGTGGTGCTGGCCTTCGTCTTCGCCTCCTTCCTGGCCCTCATCCCCCTGGTGGTGGCGGCGGTCTCGATCCTCACCACCTTCCTGGTCGTCCTGGGCCTGAGCTACCTGACCGAGGTCTCCTTCATCGTGGAGTTCCTCATCGCCCTGGTGGGGCTGGGGATCGCCATCGACTACTCCCTCCTCCTCGTCACCCGCTGGCGTGAGGAGCGGGCCCGGGGGGCCGAGAACGACGTGGCCGTCATCACGGCGGTGGAGACGGCGGGCCGGGCCGTCGTGCTGTCGGGCCTGACGGTGGCCGTGGGGTTGGTGGCCCTGGTGGTGCTGCCCGTGCCCGGGCTGCGCAGCACCGGCATCGGCGGGATGCTCATCCCCCTCATCTCCATCCTGGTGGTGAACACCCTGCTCCCTGCCATCCTGGGCGGGATCGGCCCCCGGGTGGACTGGCCCCGCATCCGCCACGAGCACCAGGCCAGCCGGACGTGGAGCGCCTGGGGTCGGGGCGTCATCCGCTGGCGCTGGGCCGCGGCCGGGCTGGCCCTCGTCCTCCTGGGGCTCTTCGCCTGGCCGGCCCTGCATCTCAAGGTGGGGGAGACCGGGGTGAACTCCCTGGCCGAGACGGGCCCGGCCCGGGCCGCCTACGAGGAGCTCCTGCACGGGGGCGTGCCCCAGGGCGTCCTCACCCCCATCGAGGTCCTCACCACGGCCCCGGCCGGTCCCCGGGTCCGCCACACCCTGGCCGGAGTGCCGGGCATCACCACCGCCGTGCTCCCGAGCGGGGCCAGCGGGTCCCGGGCGGGGACGGCCGACGTGGTGGCCATCCCCGACGTGGCCTCGGTCAACAACACCACCCTGGCCCCGGTGCGGGCCGTGCAGGCGGCGCTGGCGGGGGACCCCGGGGTGCTGGGGGTGACGGGCACCGGGGCCATCGAGCAGGACTACGGCCACGCCGTCTTCGGGAACTTCCCCCTCATGTTCAGCATCATCGCCCTCGCCACCTTCCTCCTCCTGGCCCGGGCCTTCCGCTCCCTCCTGCTGGCGGGCAAGGCCGTCGTCCTGAACCTCCTGTCCCTGGGCGCCACCTTCGGGCTCATGACCTGGTTCTGGCAGGAGGGCCACGGCTCGCACGCCCTCTTCGGCATCCCGGCCACGGGGGCCATCACGTTCTGGATCCCCCTCATGGTCTTCGCCTTCCTCTTCGGCCTGTCCATGGACTACGAGGTGTTCATCCTCACCAGGGTGCGCGAGGAGTACGACCGCACCGGGAGCACCGACCGGGCCGTGACCGAGGGCCTGGGACGGACCGGTCGCCTCGTGACCAGTGCCGCCCTCATCCTCTTCCTGGCCTTCGCCTCCCTGGCCTCGGCCCCCGACACCGACGTCAAGGTCCTGGCCACGGGGCTCGGGGCCGGCATCCTGCTGGACGCCACCGTCGTCCGGGCCCTCCTCGTGCCGGCCCTGGTGTCGTTGTTCGGGCGCTGGTACTGGTGGTTCCCGGCCCCGGTCCGACGGGCCCTGGCACTGGGCCCTCCCCGGCCCGAGGTCGCCGCCCCCGCACCCTGACCGGCGCCGGGGTGGACTGCACCCGCCGGTGCGCCCGGCCGCCGCGCTCGGGTGCGACCATGGGGGCGGAGGTCACCGGTGGGCGACGACGGCGCGGGCCACGAGGCATTCCGGTGGGGCGGGCCGCCGGCGACTTCCCCGGCGGGCGGGCCCCTGGGCACGCCCGGGCCCCGGGCGGCCCTGCCCCGGGGCCGCCGGTCCCTGCGCCGGACGGGCTGGGCCGTCAACGCCGCCATCGTCCTCGTGGTGAGCGCCGTGATCGGGATCCGGGTGGGGGAGGGCACCCACTCGCTCGCTCCGCTGGCCCCAGCCGGCCTCGTCCTGGCCGCCGTGGCCGGGCTCGTGGCCCTGGTGGTGTGGGGGTTCCACCGCCGGCGTCGGCGTCGGCGGTGGCGTCGCCGCCTGCTGCCACCGCCGGGAGCCATGCCGAGTGCCGTGCCGCTGCCGTTGCCGGTGCAGATGATGGGGATGGCCCGGGCCGTGGCGCCGGTGGTGGCGGGAGGCGTGGTGGTGCTCGGCTTCCTGCCCGTGGGGCGCCACGTGGCCGACGCCGACGCCGCCCGCGTGGCCATCGCCGGCGCCCCCGGCTACAGCACCGTGACCGGGCCCCAGGGGCTTCCCCTGGCCGAGGGCCAGCCCTGGGGGACCCCGTGCCAGCCGGTGGTGTTCGGGGTGGCCGCCGGCGTGCCCGATGCCGACTACGTCCAGCTCCAGTCGGTGGTGGCCGAGGCCCGCGCCGCCGGCGTGGACGTGGCCCTCGAGACCCGGGAGTTCCAGTGGTTCCCGGGGGACGTCTATCCCGCCGGCCGCACCGACGCCACCGTGAAGTTCGTGTGGGTGACGTCGAACGACGGGGTGCCTCCTATCCTGGCCGGCGGGCACCCCGAGCACATCGGGTTCGGGTGGGACGCCACGCCCGACCCCGGGGGCACCCACGAGCGGTTCACCGACCTCCAGGCGACCCTCTACCTGCGCGCCGTCGACGGGCCCATGGCCGTCCGGCGCGCGGCGCGCCAGCTCGTGGCGTTCAGCCAGGCCGTGGGGGCCACGACGCTGGGGCAGTCGGGGATCGCCGACGGCTCGGCGGTGGACCACTTCACCCCAGCCGATCTCGAGGCCATGCGCGTCATGTCGGGCTGCCCGGCCATCCACGGCCCCGACGCCGGTCCGCCGCCCCGGACGCCCTCGCCCTGACCGGCTCGGCGCGTCCGGGGATCACCTCTCGACGGCTCCGTGACGCGCGGCGGGCACCAGCGCGCTGGGTGCTCACGACCGGGCTCGCCGTGACCGTCGGCGCGCCCGGTCGTGCAGCCCAGTCGGTGACGGGTGCGCTGGCACCACCGTGGCGGTGGTGCGGCCCTCCCCGTCGTGTCGAGTCCCCCCTGACGATCCCCAAAATGTGCGATTGTCTCGGCGCCTCGAGCAGCTGAGACTGCTCGACGAGAGCTGCAGGTGGCGGCGCGGTGGGGTCTCGTTCTGTGGCGTGGGGAGTGTGCGATGAAGCGATGGCGGTGTATCCCGGCCGTGGTGCTGGGTCTCGGTGGTGCTGTGGTGGGGGCGGGAACGGCGAGCGCCTCCCCTGCGCCCGCCTTTCACTCGTTCGGCGGCGGTCCCTACCGTGACGGCGGCCAGTCCGGCCACCGCGCCTCCTACGGGGGCGGTGGCGGTGGACGAGAAGGGCACGGGCAGCCCTACACCTGCGCCAGCGGGGCCGTGCCCCCCGGCACCTACAGCTCGGTGGTGATCACCGGCTTCTGCACCATGCCGGCCGGGACCATCGTGGTGCGCGGCGACCTCACCGTGGCCCCCGGCGCGCTCCTCGACGCCACCACGCCGGGCGATCCCGCCGGCAACCCCCTCCAGGCCGCCACCGTGGTGGTGGGGGGCAACGTCTGGGTGGGGCAGGGCGCCGTGCTCTTCCTGGGGTGCTCGCCCGCCATCAGCTGCCCCACGGCCGTGAACGACGATCGCGTCGGCGGCAGCATCACGGCCGACGGGTCGCTCGGGGTGGTGGTGCACTCGGTCACCATCGGAGGCAGCCTCACCATGAACGGTGGTGGCAACGGCGTGACCGGCCCCGCTGCCTGCGCCACGACGCCGTCGCTGTGGCTCGAGGACCCCGCCCTGGCCAACGGCGAGGGGCCCGGGACCCCGCTCCCGGTGTACAGCGACGCCGAGGACGACGTGGTGGGCGGGAACCTGAGCATCGACGGCCTGACGTCGTGCTGGCTGGGAGCCCTCCGCAACCAGGTGGGAGGGAGCGCCAGCTTCTCCGACGACGCCATGGGCGACCCCGACGCCATGGAGATGGGCAGCAACCTGGTGCAGGGCAACCTGGCCTGCTTCGACGACTCGCCCGCCATCCAGTGGGGTGACGGCGCCGCCCAGCCCAACCTCGTGGGTGGACGCGCCTGGGGCGAGTGCGGCTTCGGCGTGGTGCTCCCCAACCCGGCCCCCGAGGCCATGGAGGGCACGGGCACGCCCGAGCACATCGCCGTGAGCCTGTGGCGCCTGCACCGCTCGAGCGGCACCCACGTGACCACGGCGAGCACGCCCATGCCCCTCGGGAACCCCGACGTGACCGCCGCCGGTGACACCCTCGAGGCCGAGGGCAACACCGTCACGCTGGCCGGCGACGGGCTCACCGGTGCGGTGTCGGAGATGGTGCTCTCCACCGTCCACGCCGACGGATCGGAGACCTTCGTGGCCCAGGACGCGTGCGGAACCCAGGCCACGGCCACCACCCCCGCCTCGGGATGCAGCTTCGACGGCGCCACCGGGGCGGTGATGATCGTGGCCTACGGCACGGTGTCGGCCGACGGGGTGGTGAGCGGCACCTTCCTGGTCTCATCGGGGGGCACCCCCGACGGGGGGCTGGCCACCCTGGCCGGTTACGGGACCTTCACCAGCTGCGGCCAGCCGGCGGGGACCCTGCGCCTGGACGAGCACCTGGCGCTCACCTGACGGGTCGAGGATGGTGGCCCGCCCGTCCGGGCGGGCCACCATCCCTCCCGGGGCGGGGACGGCGGGGTCCCGTCCGTCCCGGGGCGCACCCTGCTCGGCCGCCGTGTACGGCCGCCGACGTCGGGGGTGCCGGCGTCAGCGCCGGTGTGGTCCCAACCCGATGGCGCGCACGAACGCGTTGACCTGGCGGTTGCCCTGCCGGTAGATGGCCCGACGGACCTGGCGCTCCACCGCCCCGCCCGCCGCCCCCGACAGGCCGGCGCGCCGGTAGCCGTGCTCGACCGCCTCGACGTTGCCCAGGTCGCGGGCCAGGCGGTAGAGCTGGGACCGGGTCGTGCTCACGACGGCGCCGATTCTTTGCCGGCCCGGTCGGCCAGGACGACCCGCTCGACGATGGCCCGCAGCTCGTCGGGGTCCTCGGTGGCCTCCATGGCGGCCAGCTCGGCCGGGGGGACCGGGGCGCAGCCCATGCCGCCGTCCTCGTGGGTGCGACGCCAGGCCAGCCACGCCGCGCCGTCGGGGTCGTCACCGCCCTCGTCGACGGCGTTCACCAGGGCGACCAGCTCGATCGTGCCGTCAGGATGCACGTCGTACTCGATGACCAGCACCGGCCCTCCCCGCGCCCTCGACGTGGCTCCCACAACCCTAGGGGCCGGAGCCTCCCGGCGCAGGAGGGCCGCGGCGCTCTGCGAGACTGGCCGCATGGGGTCACGTGGGGGCCGCCGCCGCAAGCCACGACGCCCCCTGCCGCCCGTGCCCCCCTACGTCAAGCGGCCCGCCGGCGGGGTGCGGTGGACCTGGAGGCTGGGCGGCCCCATGACCAGCCGCCACGAAGCCGAGGCCCGCCGGGAACTGGCCCAGCGCCGGCCCGGACGCCTGGGCCGCGCCATCCTGTGGGTGCTCGGGGCCCGCCGCTACGACGGACCGGGCCGTTCTCCCGGTGCCGCCGAGATCGGGGAGTGAGCTGTCCGGACCGTCCGGCGCCGCAGGGGGGGTGCCGAATCGTCGAGGACCCGGACTACGTCTCCACGCCCGCGTTCGACGCCAGCCCGGCGAGCACCTTGTCCTGG
>DATJOV010000476.1:0-3227 GCA_035506735.1 Acidimicrobiales bacterium
CCAGTCGGATGGACAACGACCTCACGGAGCCCGGGGGCTCGCCGCAAGGCGGGTGAACCGGAGAGACGGGGGGCGACGAGTCCGCCGGTGAGGCACAGGGTGGTGCGGTGCGAGGTTCCCTGGGACCGAGCACAGCACACCATGGACCGGGGGTCGTCCGACTCCGGGAACATGGGAGCCCGTGCCGCAGGCGTGGCCCCGAGGAGTGCGGCGACTTCGGTCAGCCGGCTACTCGGGGCCTTGCCGCGTCGGGGCGGCGGTGTCAGCGGATGGAGAAGTCGGCGAACTCCGCCCCCGCCCCCGCACCGGCGTGCACCTGGACGGCGCTCACGCGGGCCATGGGCGGACCCTCCCTGCACCACGCCACCACGGCCTCGACGGCGTCCTCGGGACCCTCGAAGAGCGCCTCGACCGTTCCCCGGGGGGAGTTGCGCACCCATCCCGTGACGCGGGCCCGCACGGCCCGCCGGGCGCACGAGGCGCGGAAGCCCACGCCCTGGACGGCGCCCTCCACGACGACGTGGCGGCGCACCACGGTGGGGGTGGGTCGGTCGGGGCTCACCGACCGCCGGTCCGCGACGGGGGGCCCGGCGCTCGATCGAGCGCGGTGTCGAGCGCGGTGTCGAGCGCGGCGTCGAGCACGGGGCGGGGCCGGCCGTCCTCGCCCACCGTGTCCATGCGGCAGGGATCCTCCTCCTCGTCGGTGCAGCGCTCGCACTCGAGCTCCAGGGTGCTGTGGGCGATGGCGAAGGGGCCGCCGATGGCGGTCTTGACCCGTTCCCCCACCACCTGGGCCTCCTCCAGGGTGGGGTGGCCCGACAGCACCACGTGGGCCGACAGGGCCCGGACCTCGCTGGAGAGGCTCCACACGTGGAGATCGTGGACGTCGGCCACGCCCGCCACCGCCCCCATGGTGGCGGTGAGCTCGGCCAGGTCCACGTCGGCCGGCGCCGACTCCAGCAGGACGTCCACGCTGCTGCGCAGGAGCCGCCACGCCTCCACCACGATGATGGCGGCCACCACCAGGGAGGCGGTGGGGTCGGCCCACTCCAGGGAGGGGGCGGCCACCAGGAGCGCCCCGGCCCCGAGGACGGCGAGCGAACCGAGGGCGTCCCCCGCCATGTGCACCATGGCGGAGCGCATGTTGAGGTCGTGGCGGTGGTCCCGCAGGACCAGGACGGCGGCGGCGTTGACGAGGAAGGCCGCCCCCGCCACCCCCACCACCAGGCTGCCGTGGACGGGGTGGGGATGGAGGAGGCGGACCACGCTCTCCACCACCACGACCACGGTCACCGCCGCGATCACCGCCGCGTTGACCAGTGCCGCCAGGATGGGCCCGCGGTGGTAGCCGAAGGAGCGGGCCGGACTGCGGGGCCGCAGTGCCCACCGCACCGCCACCAGGGACACCCCCAGGCCGGCGATGTCGGTGACGTTGTGACCGGCGTCGGACAGCAGGCCGATGGAGTGCGCCACCAACCCGCCGGCCAGCTGGGCGGCGGCCAGGACGAGGTTCAATGCGAGGGTGATCCCCAGCCGGCGTGAACGGTCGACGGTGCGCTCCTCCCGCGCCGGGCCGGCGTGAGCGGGCGGCGGCCCGGCCGCGGCGGCCTCGTCCCGTCCAGCGTACCGGGGTGCCCGGCGTCACCTCGGCGCCGCGGGGGACCCGGCCCGGGCGCCTAGCCCGAGGGCCCGAACCAGCCCGGGTCGGCACGCCCCGTGCGGTAGCACTCGGCCACGTGGCCGAACCAGGCCAGGCTGTCGGTGAGACCCCCGGGGCGGAAGCGCTCGAGCCACAGGCGCAGGTGCTCGGCCATGACCGCGCCCACCTCGTCGCCCAGGTGGCGGCGCGCATCCTCGGTCACCGAGGCCAGGGTCCCGTCCCCGGCCAGGCGCAGGGCGGCGTCGTGGCAGGCCAGGCGCAGGAGGGCCCCCGTGGCCACGATCTCGTCGGCGAGGAGGGCGGCGTCGGGACGGCGGCTCCGGCCCCGCCCCACGGCGGCCACGGCGTCGTCGACGGTGGCCGTCACGGCGTCCAGGTCCTCGCTCCGCAGCCCCTCCGTCAGCGCCGTGCCCACCGGCCACTGGGGCAGGAGGAGGGGGAGGGCCAGGGCCGACATGTTGGGGGGCCGGGGCTCGACCATGGCGTTGGTGGCGCCCAGGGCCACGACGGCCCGGCCCGTCTCCCCGGCGGGGTCGTCGTAGCAGTGGAGGTCGAGCAGGGTGGCCAGCTCCCCGGGCGTGAGCCCGGCGTGGGCCGCCCCGCACCACCCGTGGGCGGCGGCGGTGGCCAGCCCGGGGTCGCTCACCGGGGGCTGCTGGTGGTGGCCCATGTCGCCCCAGTCGGTGACCAGGAGCCCGGTGGCGCCGTCGTCGCGCCCGGCCGCCGCCGCGGCGGCGACGTTGCCCAGCATGTTGGCCACCCGCCCCGACAGCGACAGCCAGCTCGAGGTGCCCGGGGCCACCCAGAACGCGACCCCGGCCGCGGCCAGGCGGGCCGTGCGCTCCCGGAACGGATGGTTGTCCTCGTAGCCCCATTCGCACACCGTCACCCCGTCGGGGAGCCCGGCCAGCAGCTCGGGATGGGCGGCGAGGACGTCCCCCCACACCAGCAGCTCCCGGTCGGCCAGGACGGGGAGGGCGCGCAGGGAGCGGAGCCACGCCGCCCACTCCGGGCTGCGCTCGGCCCGCAGCTCCCACGGCTCGTCCATCCCCACGTGCACCCGGGTGCTCCCCACCTGGGGGACCAGCTGCTCCAGGAGGTCGGTGACCAGGGCCAGGGCCCCGGGGTTGGCGGGGTCGAGGGTGAGGGGCGGGCGGTGGATGCCGAAGACCCAGGCGAAGCCCTCGGGCGAGATGGCCAGGGGCCGGTAGCGGTCGTGGCGCAGCCAGCGCTCGAAGTGGCCCAGGGTGTTCTGGTTGGCCACCAGCTCGACCCCGGCCGCCCGGCAGTGGGCGTCGAGGCGGTGCAGGTCGTCGGCGGTGAGGGGATCGGCGTGGCGCCACACCTCCTCGTGGCCGGCGTAGGCGTAGGTGTGCTCCATGTAGAGCTGGAGCTGGTTGAGCTTCCACGACGCCAGGCGGTCGACCAGGGCCGTCAGGGTGGCCAGGGTGGGGACCCGGTCGCGGGCCACGTCCAGCATGACGCCGCGCACGGCGAAGTCGGGCCAGTCCTCGATCCGGCACGCCGGCACCGTGCCCCCGCCCCCCTCGCCCGGTGCGGCGTCGCC
>DATJOV010000477.1:0-3954 GCA_035506735.1 Acidimicrobiales bacterium
GAATGGGTCGATCATGCCCCCGGTGTGCAGGAGCCGCTGGGCCAGGTAGATGTAGGCGCCGTCGTCGTCGTTCATGTTGTCGACCGACACCGTCACGCCGTAGGCCAGCGACAAGAGGATCACGACGATGGCCACGGCTCCGAGCGCCACCGACGACACCAGGGGAGGGAGCCGGGGCCAGGCCCGGCGCCGGGCCACGTCCAGGAGGGCCCGGCCCAGGAGCGCCAACCCGATCAGGTGCCACGCCACCAGGACCCAGAACCAGGCCAGGTCGAGCGCCACCAGCACCCCCCCGACGGCCAGGAACAGGGCCATGCCCAGGGAGAGCTGGAGCGGGGGGCGCACCACGGCCGGGGCCGCCTCCCACCCCAGGCGCCGCAGGGCCCGCACCACGGCGTTGCCCCAGCCGCCCGACCCGGCCACCAGGAGCACCACGATGCCGAGGTAGGAGAGGCCCTCAGCCATGCCCGGGCCCCCTCACCGTTGCACCGCCACGGGCGCCGACCACGCCGTGCCGTCGAAGACCACGGCCCGCCCCAGGTCGTCGAGGCCCACGCAGAAGGCGGGGCCGGCGCACGACAGGGCGGTGAAGCCGCTCGTGGGCTCGACCGGCGTGGGCGCCGACCACGTGGCGCCGTCGTACACCACGGCGTCGCCCACGCTGTCGAGGACGACGCAGAAGGTGGGGGTGGGGCACGACACCGGCATGGGCCCGGCCGAGTCGCCGTGCCGGGCCGACCCCATCCTCGGGTCGACGGCGGGGACGGTGGTCCACCCCCGGCCGTCGTAGAGGTAGGCGTCGCCCAGGGAGTCGGTGGCGACGCACGAGGCGGCGGTGGCGCACGACACCGAGCTCAGGGCCGGGAACCGCTCCAGGTGGGCGATCGCCTCGCTCGCCCCCGGGACGACCGTCACGCCGGCCTGCCACGCCCCGCCCCCGAAGGGCACGGCCCCGCCCGCCACCGTCACCGCCATGCACCGCCCCGGCACGGGGCAGGCGTCGGCCGACACCGCCGCCGACGCCGTGCGGAAGTCGACGTGGCGCGCCGCGTTGGACTGCACGTCGTGGGGGTGGGTCCAGTGCCGCCCGTCGAAGCGCACGGCCCGGCCCAGGGCGTCGACGGCCACGCAGAACCGGGGGGTGGCGCAGCTCACGTCGTCGAATCCCACCAGCCCGAGCAGGCCCGAGGCGCCGGCGCTGCGCCCGTCGACGGACTGGGGCGGGCTCCAGTGCGACCCGTGCAGGGTCATGACCTCGCCCGCGCCGTCCACCGCCACGCAGAAGGTCGGGGTCGGGCACGAGGCGGCCGTGATGCCACGGGTGTCGATGGGGGTCGGGGCCGACCACGCGCCGCGGCGCAGGACGCTCACGTCGCCCATGTCGTCGAAGGCCAGGCACCGCCCGGGGTCGGGGCAGCTCACGGCCGTGGTCACCCGCAGCCGGGCCGCCGCCACCGTCTCGGCCGGCCGGAGGGCCACCACGCCCCACCCCGCCAGCGTCACCACCACCACGGCCACGGCCGCCACCCACACCCGGCGGGCCGTCGTCTCGGGGCCGTCCCCGGGGGCTGGACCGCCCCGGCGGGACCGGGGCCGGGGGCGCGCCGGGTCGACGGTGTGGGTCACCGTCGGTCCCCCCCCAGGCGCGCCGCCCGCATCCTCACCGTCATCGCCCCGCCAGATGCTACTGAGGCCGGCTCGGCCCCATCCCGTCGGGCCGGGGGCCGCCGGCGCCCCGGGCACGCTCAGAGCAGGGAGGCGAAGAAGGCCGGGTCCTCCACGATGCGCCCGTACACCTCGTCGCTCAGGCGGTCGGCGGCCTCGGCCGTGCGGGCGTAGCGGCGCTGGGCCCGGGCCCGGTTGCGCCACCGCAGCACGTTGCCCACGCCCGGGATGTGCTTGGCCGGGGTGGTGAGCCGGGGCGGGTTCACGAGGTCCACCCGTCCCACCGCCCGGCGGAAGCCGGCCCCGTGGTGGTAGACGACCCCGCCGTAGATCCCGAACCACAGGGGGTGCAGGTTCACGCGGTTGGAGCGCAGGAGCGGGGTCCAGCTCGCCCCGGCCCGTTCGAGGGCCCGGAGGAGGTTGCCCCCCACGTCGGTGAGGGGCACGCCGTCGGGCCCGGGCCACGACCACCCCGGGGACCAGTCGCCGTGGAGGCGCTCCCACTCCCGCACCGGCACGGCGCAGAACGAGGGATG
The DNA here is from genome assembly GCA_035506735.1 of Acidimicrobiales bacterium. Taxonomy (GTDB): domain Bacteria; phylum Actinomycetota; class Acidimicrobiia; order Acidimicrobiales; family UBA8190; genus DATJOV01. The sequence goes on from DATJOV010000477.1 coordinate 2,202, forward strand.
GGGCTGGCAGTCGGTGGCGTTCTCGTCGCGCCGCACCGCCACCAGGACGCCCTCCTCCAGCCCCCGCCGGACCACCGGCATGGGGTCGGCGATGGGGAAGGCGTCGCCGTCGAGGAAGACGATGAGGTCGTCCGGCCCGGCCCGGGCCGCGATCTCGCCCGCCAGGACGTTGAGCTTCCCGGCGTGGACGCCGAGGACGTCGACCACGAGGTCGAACTTGTGGGCGTGCCCGGGCGGCACGTCCTGGAGGTTGGCGACGACCTGGTAGGGCTCGCCCATGGTGCGGCGCAGCCAGGTCAGCTGGAGGTCGATCCAGCGAGCCGACGCCACGTGCACCGTGGCCACGTAGATCATCCGCCCCCCCATACCGGCGCCCGGTGTGCCGGCCGGAGATGCGCCCGCACCACCGCACCACCATAGGCACCGGGGCCCGGTTGTCGGTGCAGGTGCCCCGTCGTCGGCGCAGGTGCCCGGCTGTCGGTGCGGGTGCCCGGTTGTCGGTGCGGGGGGCGGTATGGCACCCTGGCGCCGTGACCCGACGGTCGGCGCTGGGGGAGGCGCTGCACCGGGCCCCGGGGGCGCTGCGTCGCATCGTGCCGCGCGCCCTGCGCGACGACCTGCGCCGGCGCGTGGGGCCCTTCGCCCCGTGGGAGGCGGGCTTCCCCCGCCGTGCCCCGGCGCCGGGCCCGGGGGAGGTCACCGGCCCCCCCGACTTCGTGGGGATCGGCGTGCAGAAGGCCGGGACCACGTGGTGGTACGGCTTGATCGCCGCCCATCCCGGCGTCCATCACCCCGCCGCCCTCCACAAGGAGCGCCACTACTTCGCCCCCTTCGCCACGCGCGCCTTCGGCCCGGCCGAGTGCCGCGCCTACGGCGACTGGTTCCCCCGCCCCCCCGGCTCGCTCACGGGGGAGTGGACGCCGGACTACCTCTACCAGCGCTGGGTCCCGCCCCTCTTGGAACGGGCCGCCCCCGAGGCCCGCCTCCTCGTGGTGGTGCGCGACCCCGTGGCCCGCCTGGTCTCGGGCCTGGCCCACAGCGACGTGCGACCGGGCTCGCACCTCGGGACGGTGAGCGCCGAGGCCGTCCAGCGCGGCTTCTACGCCGAGGCCCTGGCGCCGTGGGCCCCGGCCCTGGCGGCGCGCCGCCTCCTCGTCCTGCAGTACGAGCGGTGCGTGGCCGACCCCGCCGCCGAGCTGGCCCGCACCTACCGCTTCCTCGGGCTCGACGACGCCTTCGTCCCGCCCGGGCTGCTCGAGGCGGCCAGCCCCACCCGCCTGGAGAAGGTGGCCCTCGACGCCGACGCCCGGGATCGCCTGGTCGAGCTCTACCGCCCCGACGTGGAGCGCCTCGTGGCCCTGGTGCCCGACCTCGACCTGGCGCTGTGGCCCGGCTTCGGCCCGGGGTCGGGACCGGGCTGAGGGGGGACGGCGCCGGCCGCCACGGCGGCGGCGTCGGGCGAGCCCAGGTAGAGCCGCAGCAGCGCCACGGCCCCGGGGCGGCGCCGGGCCCCGCCCAGGCCGGCCCGCAGGGCCAGGCCCACCACGGTGCCGGCCCGGAACACGTTCCAGCCCGCCGCCCCGTACCACTTGCGCACGAAGCGCTCGGTGGCCCCGTGCAGCCGGAGGCGGTGGCGCTCGGGATCCCGGTCGCTCCCCCCGGCCAGGTGCTCGGCCGTCAGGGCGGGGCACTGGTGGACGCTCCAGCCCCGCCGCCGGGCCCGGCGCTGCCAGTCCTCGTCCTCGCCGTAGAG
>DATJOV010000478.1:0-8774 GCA_035506735.1 Acidimicrobiales bacterium
CGGAGGCGATCACCTCCACGGCGTCGGCCGCCACCTCCACGGCGACGTCGAGCGCCTGACGCTCGGTGCGCGACGGGCGGTGCAGCACGTAGTCGGCACCCGCCTCGCGCCCGGGGGGCTTGCCGATGCCGATCCGGACCCGGAGATACCCGTCGTCGTGGAGGTGGCCGTGGATGGATCGCAGCCCGTTGTTGCCGCCCGTCCCCCCGCCCACCTTGACCTTCACCCGGCCGCTCGGGAGGTCGAGCTCGTCGTGCACCACCACCAGCCGGTCGAGCTCCTCCACGCGGTAGCGCCGCACCAGGGCGGCCACGGCCAGGCCCGACTCGTTCATGTAGGTCTGGGGCACGGCCAGGACCACGGGGCCGCTCCCCAGCCGGGCCGTGCCGGCGAGGGAGCGGGTCCCCTTCTCGGGCCGCAGCCGGGCGCCCGACCGTCTGGCCAGGACCTCGACCGTCTCGGCCCCCAGGTTGTGCCGGGTGCGGTGGAACTCGGCGCCGGGATTGCCCAGGCCCACCACCAGCAGCTCGGCGGCCGCCCCCCGGCCCGGCGCGCTGCGCAGGCGGCGGATGGCTCAGCTCTCCGCCGCCGACCCGTCCCCGGCGCCGGCCTCGGCCGGGGCGGCACCCTCGGCCCCCTCGCCCTCGGCCCCCTCGCCCTCGGCCGTCTGGACCCGGGGCGGCTGCCCGGCGGCCACGATGGCCTCGGGGTCGAGGTCGGTGGTGACGTCGCGGGGCAGGGCGATGTCCGCCACCCGCACCGCGGCGCCGATCACCAGGCCGCTGATGTCGAGCTCCAGGACGGTGGGGATGTCGGCGGGGCGGGCCTTGATGGGGAGGGCGAAGAGGAGCTGCTCGAGCACCCCGTCGGCCCGGTGCAGCTCCACCGGCTCGCCCACCAGGGTGATGGCGACGTCGGCCGACACCTCGCGGTCGGGGTCGACCACCTGGAAGTCCACGTGGGTGACCGTGCCCCGGACGGGGTGGCGCTGGAGCTCCCGGGCCATGGTGGTGAACCGCCGCCCGTCGAGCTCGAGGGAGAGCACGGCGTTGAGGCCGGCACCGGTGCTGAGCACGGTCCGGAGGTCCCGGGCCGCCACCGACAGGGCCACGGGCTCCATCCCCAGCCCGTACACGACCCCGGGGATGCGGCCCTCGTGGCGCAGCCTGCGGCTGGGGCGGGATCCGGTGGGACGGCCGGTCTCGGCCACCAGTGTCAAATCGGCCATGGGACGGTGCTCCTCGGGAGGGGTCGATCGGGTGTCCCAGTGTAGAGGGGCGTGGCGCCGCCCACCCACCCCACCCGGACCGGGCCGGCCCGAGGGCCCTTTGGACCCCGCCCCCGGGGCCCTCGGTCCCTGGTCGGCGCCTCCGGCGGGGCCGATGCCCTGAGCAGTGACGACGGTCGCCGTGCTCCGTGCCGGTGCCGGACCGACGCGGGCTGAACTGCGCCGGGCCCGGCCCCGGCCTCGCCGTGCCCGCAAGGTCCTCCTGGTGTCGGGGGCGTGCCTCTCGGTGCTCACCACCATCGGCCTCCTCACGGCCGGCGCCCTGGTGTTCTTCCTGCACCTCACCATCGACCCCGTGCGCACCGGGAGCATGGTCCCCACCTACGGGCCGGGGTGGGCCGTGCTCATGAAGCCCATCCCGGTAGCCGACGTGCGGCCCGGGATGATCGTGGCCTTCGATCCGCCCGGGTCCTCCGCCGGCTACGTCCACCGGGTGGTGACGGTGTCGGGGCCGCCCAACCGCCCCGTCATCACCACCAAGGGCGACGCCAACCGCCATCCCGACCCCTGGCACGCCCAGCTCACCACCCCCACCGTGCCCCGGGTCATCTGGGAGGTGCCCTTCCTGGGCTCGATCATGCTCGACCTCCAGCAGCGCTCCACCCGGGTCGGGCTCATGGGCTTCGGCGGCTTCTCCATCGCCGGGGCCGGTTCCCGGGCGATCATCACCCCGGCGTCCCGGCGCCGGCGCGCCGCCAAGCGCGACCGGGGACGGGGCAGGGTCCCGCCCCAGACCCCCAAGCGCCGGCGCAGTGCCCCGCCGGTGGCGCCCACGCCGCCGTGCCCCGTCGACCCCGCCCACCGGCGGGCCGCCTTCTGCCACCGCGCCGTGGCCCGGCCGGCGTGCGCCTTCGTGGCCCGCCGCCACCACCGGATCTCGCAGTGCCCGCCACGGGGCGGGCCCCGAGGAGACAACCCGTCCACGAACGGAAGGAGCAGTCCATGAGACCAATGCGCATCGTCGCCCGGGTGACCTCGTGGTCGACACCGGCGCGCGTCATCCTGGCGGGCGCCTTCGCCACGTCGATCGCCCTGGTCACGACGGCGGGCGTGTACGCCGGCCTGTCGGCCACGGCCACCGGCACCTCGTCGCTCACCACGGGCACCTTCAACCTGACCCTGAGCGCCGACGTGGGCGCCGGCTTCAGCAACTTCACCGGGAAGATGGCCCCCGGCGACACCGACAACGTGTTCGTGAACCTGAACAACACGGGCACCCTGGCGTCGGCGGCGGGCATGACCCTGTGGGTGGCGGGCTCGCCCGTGAACGCCCTCACCAACGGCTCGGTCTCGGGCGAGGGTCTCACCGTCACCCTGACCCAGTGCTCGGTGGCGTGGACCCTGGCCTCGGGAACGTGCGGTGGCACCACCACCCCCATCCTGGCCACCACCCAGATCAGCACCATGAACACCTCGTCCACCCCGGCCACGTTGCTCAACGTCCCGTCCCTCGCCGCCACCACGGGCCAGGTGGCCCACGTCGAGGTGAGCCTGGGGCTGGTGGGGACCGAGACGTCCAACAACGGGACGCCGCCGGCGCAGACCATCCAGGGCCTGTCGACCACGCTGACCTACACCTTCACCGAGCAGCAGCGGACGCCGGTCGTCACCAACCAGTAGGCGTCGCCTTCCGTTCCATGCACGGGTCCCGAAGGCACTGGCGCAGGCGCTGGGCGAGCAGGGTGGCCACGATCGTGGTCGCCCTGCTCGCCGCCCTGGTCGTGGCCCCGGCCACGGCCGTGGGCGGCGTGCTCAAGGGCACGGCCGCCGGCACCGAGTCGGTGTCGAGCGGGAGCTGGGGGGCGTCGGTGGCACCGACCTCGCTCACCTGGACCTCCAACAGCAGCCAGACGGCCACCGTCACCAACACCGGGACCATCGCCCTGGTCCAGCTGACCTACCAGATCACGGTGACCTTCGACGCCGCCAAGGACAACCCCGTCCTCACCCTGGCGGTGTGCACCAGCGCCTGGTCGGGGGGCAAGTGCAACGGCGGGGCCGGCACCAACATCCCGGCCAACGGCAACTACGACGTGAACGGGACCACCACCGAGACCTCGACCGTGGTCCCCCCCCTGAGCGGCCACGTCTACCTCCAGGCCACGAGCTCGGGGACCTTCCGCCAGAGCCAGCCCCTCACCATGGCCTTCGTGCCCGAGGTGGCGGGCCCGAGCCAGCTCCGGGCGGCCGTCAAGACCGACCAGTAGGGCTCCTGATCCCGGGACCCGGCCCCGACCGGGTCGGCGGGCGCGGCGCCCTACGTGAGGTTGTCGCCGCCGAAGATCTCCGACACCGAGCCGTCGCCGAAGACGGCGTCGATGGCGTCGGCGATGAGCTTGGCCACCGACAGCACGGTGAGCTTGTCGATGCGGCGCTCGGGGGGGACGGGGAGGGTGTTGGTCACCACCACCCGGGTGAGGGGGGACTTCTCCAGTCGCTCCAGGGCGGGGTCGGACAGCACGCCGTGGGTGGCCATGGCCGAGACGTCGGCCGCCCCCCGCTCGCGCAGCAGCTCGGCCGCGGCGCAGATGGTGCCAGCCGTGTCGATCATGTCGTCGATGAGCACGCAGTGGCGGCCCTCGACCTCGCCCACCACGTCCAGGGCCTCGACCTGGTTGTGGGTGCCACGCGGCCGTCGTTTGTGCACGAAGGCCAGGTCGGCGCCGAGATGCTGGCTGAAGCGCTCCGCCACCCGCACCCGCCCGGCGTCGGGGGCCACGATCACGAGGTCCTGCGGGCGCAGCTGGCGCAGCTCCTCCACCAGGACCGGGGTAGCGGTGAGGTGGTCCACGGGCATGTCGAAGAACCCCTGGATCTGGCCCGAGTGCAGGTCCACGCTCATGACCCGGTCGGCCCCCGCCACCTGGAGGATGTCGGCCACCAGCTTGGCCGTGATGGGCTCGCGCCCGGTGGCCTTGCGGTCCTGGCGGGAATACCCGTAGTAGGGGCACACGGCGGTGATGCGCTTGGCCGACGCCCGCTTGGCGGCGTCGATCATGATGGCCTGCTCCATGATGGCGTCGTTCACGGGCACGGCGTGGGTCTGGACGATGAAGACGTCGCTGCCGCGCAGGGAGCCCTCATAGCGGCAGTGGATCTCGCCGTTGGCGAACTCGCGCAGGTTGGTGCCGCCCAGCTCGATGCCCAGGTGCGAGGCGATCTCCTGGGCCAGGGCGGGGTGGGACCGGCCGGTGACGAGCTCGAGGTGCCGACGGGGGACCAGCTCCATGCCCGCACGGTACCGCGACGGCGGGGTCGGGGGGGAGGCCGCCCCCCTGGCCCCGGCCCGGCTCCTGGGTAGAGTGCGGGCGGAGGGATGGCCATGTTCTCGTCGCTGGTGGTGGGGACCGACGGTTCTGCCACCGCGGCCCAGGCCGTGCGCAGTGCCACCGAGCTGGCCAAGGCCCTGTCGGCCACCCTGCACATCGTGACCGTCTACAAGCCCAGCCCCGTCAAGACCTCGGGGGCGACCGAGGACTTCCCCGGCCTCGGGGCCGGGGGCCAGGCCGAGGCCCTGCTCGACGACCAGTGCGCCCGGGCCCGGGCCGCCGGGGTGCGGGTGGAGGGGCACGCCGAGACGGGCGACCCGGCCGAGGCCATCGTGCGGGTGGCCGAGCAGGAGCAGGCCGACCTGATCGTGGTGGGCAACCGGGGCATGACCGGGGTCCGCCGGGTGCTCGGGAGCGTGCCCAACTCGGTGGCCCACCAGGCCCCCTGCTCGGTCCTCATCGTCCAGACCACCTGACGGGCCCGGCCCCTCGGGGCGGGGCTGGGCCGTGGGGCGGGCCTAGTCCAGGCCCGGTGCGTCGGCCCCCAGGCGGGTGAAGGGCTCGACCACGGCCCCCTCGGGCACCCTGGCCCCGGGGCCGAGCACGGCGAAGGGACCCACGGTGGCCTCGGCCCCGACCTCGGCCCGCACCATGGCGGTCTGGGTCACCCTGGCCCCGGGCCCCACCACGCTGTCCACCACGTGGCAGTCCGGGCCGATCTCGGCCCCGGCCCCCACGGCGCACTCGCCCTGGAGCACCACGCCGGGGAGGAGCACCACGTCGGGCTCGAGGCGGGCGTCGGCGTCGACGTAGGTGCGTTCGGGATCCCACATGGTCACGCCCCGGCGCATCCAGCGCTCGTTGATCCGGTCGCGCAGCTCCGCTTCGGCCACGGCCAGCTGGGCCCGGTCGTTGACGCCGGCCGCCTCCATGGGATCGGCCACCACCAGCGACGCCACCCGGTAGCCGGCGTCGTGGAGCACGGCGTAGACGCCGGTGAGCGAGTGCTCGCCCGTGACCCCCACCGGCCGCAGGCGGCGCAGGGCCGGGGCCAGCACGGCGTGGCGGAAGCACTGGATGGTGGTGGCCACCTCGTCCACGGCGGCGTCGTCGCCCTCGACGTCGGCATCCTCCACCACGCGCACCACGGCGTCGTCCTTGCCCCGCACCACCCGGTCGTAGCCGGTGGGATCGGGGAGGACGGCCGTGAGCAGGGTGGCGGCGGCCTCGGCGGCGCGGTGGTGGCGGACCAGCGCCGCCAGCGTGGGCGGCCGCACCAGGGGGGTGTCGCCGGGGAGCACCACCACGTCACCGTCGGCGTCGTCGAAGCCGTCGGGCAGGGCGGTGAGCCCCACGGCCAGGGCGTCGCCCGTGCCGAGCTGGGAGGGCTGCTCCACGAACTCGATGGCGAGGGCGCGCGGGGCGTGGTCGACGAGGGTCTTGGTGACCCAGTCGCCGCGATGGCCCACGACCACCACCACCTTCTGCACGGGCAACTCGGCCAGGGCGTCGAGGACGTGGAGGATCATGGGGCGCCCGCACAGGCGGTGCAGGGGCTTGGGGCGGGCCGAGCGCATCCGTGTGCCCTCGCCGGCGGCGAGGACGACGGCGGAGAGCGGCCGTGGCTGCATGCGGTTTAGTCTGTCACCCGATGACGGGGGCGACCGCGCACTGCCGGGGTGTCCCGGGCCCCCGCCGGGCGCAGGCCCGCGGGCCCGCACCATGGTCGTCCTGACCTCGGCGGTCGACCCGACCTCGGACACCTTTCTCCGCAACCGGGAGGCCATGGAGGGGGCCCTGGCCGAGGTGGGCGAGGCCCTGGCCCAGGCCAGGGCGGGCGGGGGGCCCCGCTACGTCGAGCGCCACCGGGCCCGGGGCAAGCTCCTGGCCCACGAGCGGGTGGAGCTCCTGCTCGACCCGGACGCCCCCTTCCTCGAGATCGCCCCCCTGGCCGGGTGGGGCACCCCGTACACGGTGGGGGCCAGCCTGGTGTCGGGCATCGGGGTGGTCCAGGGGGTCGAGTGCATGATCTCGGCCAACGACCCCACGGTGCGGGGCGGGGCGACCAACCCCTTCACCATGCGCAAGTCCTCCCGGCTGGCCGACATCGCCCTGGAGAACCGCCTCCCCTCCGTCAGCCTGGTGGAGTCGGGCGGGGCCGACCTGCCCACCCAGTCCGAGATCTTCATCCCCGGCGGGCGGGGATTCCGCGACCTCACGCAGCGGTCGGCGGCGGCCGTGCCCACCATCGCCCTGGTCTTCGGCAACTCCACCGCGGGCGGGGCCTACGTGCCCGGGATGAGCGATCACATCGTGATGATCGAGGGACGGTCCAAGGTGTTCCTGGGCGGTCCCCCCCTGGTGAAGATGGCCACGGGGGAGGAGTCCGATGACGAGGAGCTGGGCGGTGCCGCCATGCACGCCCGGGTGAGCGGCCTGGCCGACTACCTGGCCGCCGACGAGCGCGACGCCATCCGCATCGGCCGGGCCATCGTGGGACGCCTCGAGCACACCAAGGCCGGGCCCGGGCCGACCATGCCCGGCGACGCCCCGCTCTACGACCCCGAGGACCTGCTCGGGATCGCCTCGGCCGACCTGCGGGTCCCCTTCGACCCCCGCGACGTGCTGGCCCGGGTGGTGGACGGCTCGCGCTTCGACGAGTTCAAGCCCCTGTACGGCCAGAGCCTGGTCACGGGGTGGGCCTCGATCCACGGCTACCCGGTGGGGGTCCTGGCCAACCACCGGGGGGTGCTCTTCAGCGAGGAGGCCAACAAGGCCACGCAGTTCATCCAGCTCGCCAACCAGACCGACACGCCCCTGGTCTTCCTCCAGAACACGACCGGCTACATGGTGGGCCGGGAGTACGAGCAGCGGGGCATCATCAAGGACGGCGCCAAGATGATCAACGCCGTCTCCAACTCGAGCGTGCCCCACCTCACGCTGAACATCGGGGCGTCGTACGGGGCCGGCAACTACGGGATGTGCGGCCGGGCCTACAACCCCCGGTTCCTCTTCGCCTGGCCCAACGCCCGCTCGGCCGTGATGGGGCCGGCCCAGCTGGCCGGGGTCCTCTCCATCGTGGCCCGCCAGGGGGCGGCGGCACGGGGCCAGGAGTTCGACGAGGAGCAGGACGCCGCCATGCGCAGCGCCGTGGAGGCCCAGATCGAGCAGGAGTCGATGCCGCTGTTCCTGTCCGGGCTCCTCTACGACGACGGCATCATCGACCCCCGCGACACCCGCCACGTCCTGGGCATGTGCCTGTCGGTGATCCACACCACGCCCATCGCCGGCACCCGCGGCTACGGCGTCTTCCGGATGTGAGCGGGCCGGGGTCGCCGTGATCTCCACACTGCTGGTGGCCAACCGGGGCGAGATCGCCCGGCGGGTGATGCGCAGCGCCAGAGCCCTGGGCATGGCGTGCGTGGCGGTGGCGTCGGACCCCGACGCCACCGCGCCCCACGCCCTCGAGGCCGACGCGCTCGTGCGCCTCCCCGGGGCCACGCCGGCCGAGACCTACCTGTCGGTGGACGCCCTGGTCGAGGCGGCGCTGCGCAGCGGGGCCGACGCCGTGCACCCCGGCTACGGGTTCCTGTCCGAGCACGCCGGCTTCGCCCGGGCCTGCGCCGAGGCCGGGCTCGTCTTCGTGGGCCCCCCCGCCCCGGTCATCGAGGCCATGGGGTCCAAGCTGGCCGCCAAGGCCACCATGGCCGGGGCCGGCGTCCCCGTGCTCCCCACCGTCGAGATCCCCGGCCTGGCCGTGGCCGACGCCGCCGGGGGCGGGACGGGGACCGGCGCCGACCTCGACCCCGAGGTGGCGGCCCGGGCCGAGGCCCTGGGGTGGCCGGTCCTGGTCAAGGCCTCGGCCGGCGGTGGCGGGCGGGGCATGCGGGTGGTGCGGGAGCCGGGCGAGCTGGCCGACGCCATGGTGGCGGCGGCGCGCGAGGCGGCGGCGGCCTTCGGCGACGGCACGGTGTTCCTGGAGCCCTACGTGGCCCGGCCCCGCCACGTCGAGGTCCAGATCGTGGGGGACAGCCACGGCAACGTGGCGCATCTCTTCGAGCGGGAGTGCTCCATCCAGCGCCGGCACCAGAAGATCGTGGAGGAGAGCCCGTCGCCGGCCGTGTCGCCGGCGTTGCGGGCCGAGCTCGGCGCCGCCGCCGTCACCGCGGCGCGTGCCATCGGCTACGTCAACGCCGGCACCGTCGAATTCCTCCTCC
>DATJOV010000479.1:0-8499 GCA_035506735.1 Acidimicrobiales bacterium
AGGGCCAGGTCCACGTCCAGGCGCACGGCGCCCACCATCCCCCGCAGGTGCTCGTCGGTGAGGACACCGCCCTGGACCTCGGCGGTGACCACCAGGTGGGCCAGCCCCGCCGGGGCCCGCCCCAGGAGGCGGGTCACCAGGTCGGACTCGTGCGCCGGGACCAGGGTGAACGAGGTCGGGCCCCCCGTCACCCGGGAGGCCGAGGCCGCCGCCCGCAGGGGCAGCAGGAAGGTGGCGGCGGCCTGAGCGCCGAGACCGGGCTCGGGGGGGAGCTGGGCCCACCTCGACCCCACCTTGCCGAAGCGGCGGTCGCCCACCACCAGGACCGTCACCTGCCGCCCGCTGGCGTCGGGCCCCGTCTCCTCCACGGCGTCGGGGGCCTGGTAGCGGACCCGGATGACCACGGCGGCCCGCTCGCCCCCCGAGGGTCCCGACGGGGTGGCCGTGTTGGTGTCGGTGAGGTCGAACCCCGACGCCGCCAGGGTGGCCCGGGCGGCGGTGTGGAGCTCGGTCACGGCCACGGCCGGGGCGCTCGCCAGGGAGAGGGCCACCCCGCCCAGGACGAGCAGCCCGAACAGCCCCACCGTGACGTGGGGCAGGGCCCGCCTCCCCGCCGCCCGGCCACCGGCCACGGCTGTCAGGGAGGGGGGGGCGTGCGGGGGACGTCGCAGTCCCGCAGGCGGGCCGCCACCCAGGCCACGCCGTCGGGGCCGCTCATGGCGTCCTCCCACCCGGCCAGCACGGCGTCGACGCGCTCGCGGTCCGGGATCCAGCCCACCACGGCCACGGTGATCGACGCCAGCGAGGGGCGGGACGGGAAGATGTCGCCGAAGGGGTCCTCGAAGTTCCCCGACGCCGGCTCGAGCATGACGTAGAGCTCGCCCGTGTCGGCCACCCACGACACCTCGTACCGGGCCCCGGCGGCGTCCTTCCACTCGGTGCCGAACTCGACCTCGGCCGAGCGGCGCCGGCGCTCGTCCTGGTCGTAGAACTCCTCGATGTCCATGGTCCTCCCGGGAACCGTCGGTGCCGACACCCGTCGGGCAGCACCCCTGGGGCGAGCGAGCGCCCATCATGGCCCCCGGGACGGGACCGGGCCACCGCGGGGGCCGTCGGCCACCCGGCTCAGCCGAAGTGCGACACCGACCCCGACGTGGTGATGCGGCCGATGGTGCCCCCGTAGGCGTTGGTGAACCACAGGGCGCCGTCGGGGCCGGCGGTGATGGCGTTCGGGCCGTCGATGCCGGTGGCGGTGTAGTTGCTGACCACCCCGCCGGTGGTGATGCGGCCGATGGAGCCCACGGTGGGGGGGAAGGGGATGATCTCGAGCTTCCGGGCCCCGCTCCGCACGGCCTGCCGGGGGGTGGTCGCCCGCCCGCCGGCCTCGGGCGCCTTGGCCTCGAGGGCCCGCACCTCGAGCGCCCTGGCCTCGGTCGACGTCGACACCCCGATGCTGTCGAGGAGCGACTCCAGGCCGCCGTTGGTGAACCACAGGGCGCCGTCGGGCCCGGCCGTGATGGCGTCCGGGGTGTCGATGGTGGGGTCGCTGAAGCTCGTCGAGGACCCCGCCGTGGTGATGCGGCCGATGGTGTCGTCGCCCTCGTTGGTGTACCACAGGGCCCCGTCGGGACCGGCCGTGATGGCGCTCGGGCCGTTGATGGCGAGCGAGTAGTAGAGCGTGAGCGACCCCGACGTCGTCATCTGCCCGATGGAGTTGCTGCCCTCGTTGACGAACCACAGGTCGCCGTCGGGCCCCGTGGTGATGGCCACGGGGCCGGCGTCCACGCTGGGGTCGGCGAAGTTGGAGATGGCCCCGGCCGTGGTGATGCGGCCGATGGAGTTGCTGCCGGCGTCGGTGAACCACAGGGCCCCGTCGGGCCCGGCCGTGATGCCGAGGGGGAAGTCGACCGTCCCGTCGCTGAAGTAGGTCACGCCTCCGGCCGGGGTGAGCCGCCCGATGCTGTCGGCGGAGGGGTCGGTGAACCACAGGTTGCCGTCCGGACCGGCGGCGATGCCCGACAGCTCGATGGCGTCGGGGTCGTCGTAGTGGGCGAAGGCGCCCGCCGTGGTGATGCGCCCCACCCCGAGGAGGTCGCTGAACCACAGGGCCCCGCCGGGCCCGGCCGTGATGTCCGAGGGCTCCACCGGGCCGGGTCCGAGGGTCATGGTCCCCTGGAGGACCAGGGCCCGCAGGCCGCCTTTCTGCCGGCACGCCGTGGCCAGGGCCGTGGCGCCGACGGCGGAGCGGAGCGCGGCCCGCGTGTCGCCGGCGCTCGTGGCCGGGAACGACCCGGTCATCGTGGCGCTGTGGGCGGCTCCGGGGAGCACGATGTCCTCGTCGCCGCCGCTCACCATCGCCTGGCTGCCGCTGTCGACCAGGGTCGTGGGCGAGAGGGTGGCGGGCCCGTCGTAGGTGACGCCGCCGATGCTGCCGTCAGCCCTGGCCTTCCAGGCCACGCTGAGGTCGGCACCAGCGCCCCCGCTCCAGGAGCAGTGGGCCCCGAAGCCCGAGCCCAGGGTGCCCGTCACCGTCCCCTTCTTGACGTCGAGCGACGAATTGCCCGCCGCGCACGGTGCCAGCGTGCCCCGCACCCTGGCCCGGGTGGAGCTCGTGCGGGGGGTGAGCGGGGGCGAGAAGGTGACGCGCAGGACGGCCACGCACGACACCGACCCCGGGGCCGGGCCGCTGAAGCCCTTCGACGACGCCGTGGCGGCCGTGGCCGCCGTGGCCGGCACGAGCACCAGGGCGGCGGCGATGCCCGCGGCCGTGCCCACGACCCACCGATGGATCCTGCCCCGCCCCACCGCTGCCCCTTTGCGGTGCCCACCGGCACCGATCGACCCCGCCATGCCGGCCGGGCATGCGGCCCAGACCCTACCGGTGACGGCTCCCCGCCACAATGGGCGCGTGGCCGACCCCCGGACGCGCACGGCCCGTCAGCCCGGCCCGCCGTCGCGCTCGAGGGCGGCCACGACGGCCTCCCACGGCAGGGCGTCGAGGGCGGGGAGCACCAGGTCGGCCTGCTCGAAGTCCTGGTGCCCGGTCATGGCGCTGGGGACCACCACGCAGCGCAGGCCGGCGGCCCGGGCGGCCCGCAGCCCGTGCACCGAGTCCTCCACCGCCACGCAGTCCCCCGGGGCGAGGCCGATCCCCCGGACGGCCCGCAGGTAGAGATCGGGGGCGGGCTTGGGGGGCGTCCCGGGGTCGAGGCACGACAGGAAGGCGAACGGGCCCCGCAGGCCCACCCGGTCCAGATGCGTGGCCACCCAGTCGTGCGAGGAGTTGGAGGCCACGGCCAGGGCCAGCCCCAGGGCCACGCACTGGCCGACGGCCACGTGGGCGCCGGCACAGGCCCCCTGGCCCAGGAGCAGGGCGTCGCGCCGGGCCCGGCGACGGTCCTGGAGGGCGACACGCTCGGCCGGTGCCAGGCGCCGTCCGGCCCGGCGCTCGAGCTCACCCAGGGGATCGAGGTCCACGGCGCCGACCCTGGCCGACCACTCGTGGCGGGCCAGGGCCAGGCCGAAGTCGGCATAGGTCTCGGCCCAGGCCCGGTAGTGCGACTCCTCGGTCTCCACCAGGACACCGTCGAAGTCGAAGACCACGCCTCGGACGCCCACCCCCGGAGGCTACCGACGCCTGCTGGTGGGGCCGGCAGGGATCGAACCTGCGACCCAGGGATTATGAGTCCCCTGCTCTGACCACTGAGCTACGGCCCCGTGCGCGGCGCCAGCGTAGAGCGGGGCGCCAGGGTCAGTACGAGGCGTAGGGATAGCCGCGGGCCGACTCGAGGTCGACGTGGTGCCGCAGCAGCCGCTGCACGTCCTCCTCCGCCACGCCCTCGAAGCGGATGCGGGTGGTGCCGTCGTCCATGACGGCCAGGACCACGCCCTCCACCTCGATCTGGCCCGTGGCCAACCGCAGCTCCAGGCGCACCCGCTGCCCGGGCTCGACCTCCCCCACCGTGGTCACGCAGGTCCCTCCCGGCGACAGGTCGCGCGTGGTGGTGGCGATCCAGCGCTCGGATCCCCGGGGCTCCTCCGCCCCCGCCATGCGGGCCGCCACCTTGGTGGGCACCCGCACCCAGTTCCGCCGCTGCAAGGTGTCCGGCGTGGCCACGGGGTGCAGCGCCACCCGGTAGGGCGGGCTCGGGCGGAGCAGCTCGAGGGACCCCTCGAGCTGGACATCCTCGCCGTCGAGGGGGATGTCGACGACCACGGCCCGGTGGTCGAGGCCCAGGACCCGGGCGTCGGCCGACTCCACCTGGAGGATGCCCCCCTCGTGGCCCACCACCGTGATCTCCAGGGTGTCGATGGACTGTTCGAGGGCGCGGATGACCCGCTTCGACTCGGCCCTGATGGTCGGGCGCAGGCCTCCCTGCAGCCCCACCAGCCGGGCCAACACGCTGGCGTCGAACACGAAGCACCCCTCGGGCTCCCGGTTCCCCGCCATGGCGGGAGCCTCACTCCGGTTCTACCATCCCCGATCCCCCAAGGGCGGGACGGGCGGGAGGAGATCCTGCCCCTCCAGGGGGCGGCTCGGTCGGGGCCGGGGCGCGCGCTGGGTGACTTCGCCCCGGAGGCTTGAGGAGTGGGCGGCGCGTGCCGACAACCCTGCGGAAGGACCTCGGGGCGCCCGCCAGCGGCCCACGGGGCCCGAGGTCTCGACCCGCAGCACCGCACGAGGAGAAAAGGAGGGCTGGTCCGTGTCAGCTCTCGATGTCGTGGTGGGCCGCCAGCCGATCTTCGACCGCGCCCGGGCGGTGATGGGCTATGAGCTGCTGTTCCGCACTCTCAACGGGCCCACCGCGGCCGAGGCCGCCGGCAGCCTCGGCGATCAGATGACCGCCGACGTCATCTTCAACTCGGTGACCATCGGGGTGGACCGCCTCGTCGGGGACAAGCTGCTCTTCTGCAATGCCAGCCGGGGGGTGCTGACCGGGGTCGTGCCCGTCATGCTCCCGCCCCGGCAGACCGTCATCGAGATCGCCGAGTCCGTGGCGGCCCAGGAGGAGGTGCTGTCCGGCTGCCGGCGCCTGCGGGACGAGGGCTTCACCCTGGCCCTCGACCACGTGGCCCGGGTGGCCGACATCGGGCGCATGGCCGAGCTCGTGGGGATGGTGAAGATCGACCTCCAGACCGCCCCCCCCGAGGAGCTTCCCGCCCTGGTGGAGCACTGCCACACCCGGGGCATCGCCCTCGTGGCCGAGAAGGTCGAGACCGAGGAGCAGCTGGCACACTGCGCCGAGCTCGGCTTCGACCACTTCCAGGGCTACCTCCTGGCCCGCCCTTCGCAGGTCTCGGGCCGCGCCCTCGATCCCGGCCGCATGGCGCAGCTGCGACTCGCCGCCCACCTCCTCGACAGCGAGTGCCCCATCGACGAGCTCGAGGACATCGTTCGCCGTGACCCTGCCATGGCGCTGCAGCTGCTGCAGCTGGCCGGCACCGGGGCGGCGGGCGGGATGCGCCGGACCGTGCAGACGGTGCGCGAGGCGCTGGTCCTCGTGGGGTGGCGCCGCCTCCAGAGCTGGGTGTCGCTCCTGCTCATCGGGGGCAAGGGCCAGGCCTCGGAAGAGGAGCTCACCACGGCGCTGGCCCGGGCCCGCACATGCGAGCTGGTGGCCGAGACCGTGGACCACAGGCTGTCGG
The DNA here is from genome assembly GCA_035506735.1 of Acidimicrobiales bacterium. Taxonomy (GTDB): domain Bacteria; phylum Actinomycetota; class Acidimicrobiia; order Acidimicrobiales; family UBA8190; genus DATJOV01. The sequence goes on from DATJOV010000479.1 coordinate 5,647, forward strand.
CCACGGCCTTCACGGCGGGCATGCTGGCGAGCTTCGGCATGCTCCTGGGGGTGCCGCTCCCGGAGGTGCTCGGAGACCTTCCCGTCGACCCCGAGCTCAAGGCGGCGCTCATCGACGGCCAGGGCACCATCGGCCAGCTGGTGGCGGACGTGGCCGACTTCCAGCTGGGCCGACCCGAGGACGCCACCCGCAGCGGCCTGGCCGACGAGGTGCTGTCGAGCACGGCGCTCGAGGCGCTCCTGTGGGCCGTGGAGACGACCGCCGTGTTCTCGACGGTGTAAGGGGGGGCTGCCCCCCTCTCGACCGCGGCGAGCGGTGGCTCCGGGGGAGAGACTCGAACTCTCAACCTAGCGGTTAACAGCCGCTTGCTCTGCCGATTGAGCTACCCCGGAAAGCGTCCTCACCGGTGGGGAACCGGCCGGACGAACATACCAGCGGGGGGCGGCGTCCTCGACGATCAGACCTCGTCGAGGAAGTCCCGCAGGGGCTGGGCGGCGTTGGGGTGCCGCAGCTTGGCCAGCGTCTTGGCCTCGATCTGGCGGATCCGCTCCCGGGTGACCCCGAAGGCCTTGCCCACCTCCTCGAGGGTGCGGACCCGGCCGTCCTCGAGCCCGAAGCGCAACTCCATGACCTCCCGCTCGCGCCGGGGCAGGGTGCCGAGGGCGTCGCGCACCGCCTCGTGCAGCATCGACCGGGTGGCGGCGTCGTCGGGAACCTCGGCCCCCTGGTCCTCGATGAGGTCCGAGAGGCTGAAGTCCTCCTCGTCGCCCATGGGCTGCTCGAGGGACACGGTGTCCTGGTTGATGCGCTGGATCTCGCGCACGCGCTCGATGGGGAACTCCACCCGGCTGGCGATCTCCTCCACCGTGGGCTCGCGGCCCAGCTCCTGGAGGAGCTGGCGCTGGACCCGCACCACCTTGTTGATGGTCTCCACCATGTGGACCGGGATGCGGATGGTCCGGCCCTGGTCGGCCAGGGCGCGGGTGATGGCCTGGCGGATCCACCACGTGGCATAGGTCGAGAACTTGAAGCCCTTGGTGTAGTCGAACTTCTCCACGGCCCGCATGAGGCCGAGGTTGCCCTCCTGGATGAGGTCGAGGAAGGCGAGGCCCCGGTTGCGGTAGCGCTTGGCGATGGAGACCACCAGGCGGAGGTTGGCCTCGATGAGCGCCTCCTTGGCCTGCTGCCCCCGCCGCACCTGCATGCGCAGACGGGTGCGGTCCTCGGGCGCCATGGCACCGCTCCCGGCCTCGGCCTCGGCCTGCTCCTCGGAGGCCAGGTTGCCGGCCTCGATGCGCTTGGCCAGCTCCACCTCGAGCTCGGCCGTGAGCAGCGGGACCTTCCCGATCTCCTTCAGGTAGGTGTGGACGGGGTCGGCCGCCGTCCCGCCCCCGTGGTCGGCCGAGGAATAGGAGGCGATGCGGCCCCGGCCCGGACGTGGCGTCTGGCGCTCCATGACCTCGTCGACCGGCTCGCGCTTGAAGGCGCGCCTGGTGCGGCCCGGGGGGGCTTCGGGCGGGGCGTCGGGGACGGCCAGCGCGGTGTCGAGGGCGGCCCCCTCCTCGGCCGGGGCGGGGGCCTCGACCGCAGCCAGCTGGGCCGGCAGGGCCTCGACGACCTCCTCGGCCACGACCTCCGCCTCGGCTTCGGCCACGGCCTCCTCGAGCACGACGGGGGCGGCCCCGCTGCGCCGCTCCTCGACGTATTCGATGCCCTCGGCCCGGACCCTCGACACGACGTCCTCGATGACGTCGTGTGTCAGCTCCACTGCCTGGAGCACCAGGATCAGGTCGTCCTGGGTGAGGTATCCCCGGCGGCGGCCGACCGCAAGCAGCTGCTCGAAGCCCTCACGCGCCACACCCTCGGGCGCCGGCCGCACTGATCCGGCCGGCTGGTGAACCTCAGTCATGCGCTTCGCCCCTTCCGACGAGCCAGGCTAGCAACCGGTCCACGGCTGCGAGATCGCCCGCGTCGGCATCGAGTTCATCGAGGTCACGGCGCACCCGTGCGATCTCGGGGGCCAGCTCACCCACCTTGTCGGGCGACAGGCGGGCCTGGGCCTCGACGTCGAGCAGCTCGCGACGGGAGGCGTGGCGCACCAGGGTCACCACCACGTCATCGGCATCCGAGGCCGGTTCCTCAACCGCCACGCGACGCAGCAGGGAAGCCACGCGCGGGTCGGTCCCCTCGGCCGCCTCCACCGCTTCGTGCAGGTCCTCGGCGTGGGCCAGGAGCTCGAAGGCGGCCCGCTGGAGGTCGTCGGCGAAGAGCACCGCCTCGAGGCGGTCGGCCACCAGCTGGGGCCGGTGCACAGCCAGGCGCAGGGCCTCCAGGCCGGGCCGCGGGGTGCCGGCCCCGGTGGCGGGTCCCGGGCGGCGGCCGTTTCCCGGGGTCGCCCCCCGCGGCCCGCTCTCGCCGCCCCGGGACACGGCCTGGGCCACGGCGGCCGGGGCTCCGACCCGGGACAGGCGGTCGGCCAGGGCCCGCACCGCCCCCGGCTCCAGCCGGCAGCGGTCGGCGACCTGCATGAGGTACTGGTCCCGGACCAGCTCGTTGGGGTGCTCGGCCACCACCGCCACGGCCCGTTCGGCCGCCTTGGCCCGGCCCTCGGCCGAGCGCAGGTCGGCGGCGGCCAGGACCCGGTCCACCCGGAACCCCAGGAAGGGTCGGGCGCTGGCCACGGCCGTCCGCAGCGCCTCGGGGTCGTCGCGGCCCAGGTCGCCGGGGTCGGCGCCGGGCGGGAGGGCGGCCACGGCCACGTCGACCTGGTGGCCGCGCTCCCACTCGTACACGCGGCTCGCCCCCGACTGTCCGGCCGCGTCGGCGTCGTAGGCGAGCACCACGCGCCGGGCG
>DATJOV010000480.1:0-8382 GCA_035506735.1 Acidimicrobiales bacterium
GCCGTCGACGCTCGACACCGGGCCCGACACGTGGGCCGGGGGTGGTGGGACCACCACCACGTGGGTGGCGCTCAGCGTGGACCCGGCCAGCGACCCCGCCGACCGGGCCCGGTCGCCCACGCACACCTGCCCGAACGCGGCCGGGGCGCCGTGCTCGACCACGGTGGTGGACGGGCCGACCTCGACGGTCACGGTGGAGGAACCCCCCCGCACGGTGAACGTGCCGCTGGCACCGGTCCCGCACGAGCCGGCGGCGGCGGTGCCCTCGACGCTCGTCACCGGACCCGACACGTGGGCCGGACGGGGTACCACCACGAGGACCTTCGAGGCGTCCACGGTCTGGTCGGTGGCCACCGGTCCCTGTGCCGTGGCCTTGTCACCCACGCAGAGGTCGGCGAACGAGGAGGAGCTCCGGTCCCGCCCGGTGAAGGCGGTGGTGGGCCCGACGTCGACGGTGACGGTCCCCTGGCCGGTGGTGACGGTGAAGCCGCCCGTGTTCCCGCTGCCGCAGTCGGCGGGGGCCGAGGCACCGTCGACGCTCGTCACCGGGCCCGTGACCGTGACCGGGCCGTGGACGTGCACGGTGGAGGCGGCGGCCACCCCCGCCCCGAAGACCACCCCGACCGCGGCCGCCACGAGGGCGACCACGCTTCCACGCCGGACGAGGCCTCCGGGGCGGGAGACCCGGGGCGCGGAGGTGCCCGATACGGCGCTGGCGGCCAGCGGCGTCATCGGATCGCTCCCTCCGCTTCTCGTCCCTTCCCCCCCACCCTGTTCTCCCACGGATGGCGGGGCGCCAGCATCGGGGACACCACCCGCAGCCGGAGGTGATTCCACCCGGGTGATCCGTTCATCTCCCCGTCACCCGAGCGTCACGCTCGGTTGGAAGGAGCCCGACATACTCGGGAGCGCGCCGCCGTCCGGGCGGCGTCGGCGCGCCCGGCGCCGCGGGCACCTGCACGAGGAGGTCACGTGGAGCACGGTCCGGCCGACCCAGGGCAGGACCCGACGGCACGCCCGGCGCGCCTCGACCGTCGGCGCTTCCTCCAAGCCGGGGTGGCGGCCGGGGTGGCCTCGGTCGGTCTCGGTGGGCACGCCGGCGCGGTCCTCGACGCCGCCACCCGCCACGACCCCGGCCGGGCGTCGCTGTCGGACGTGGAGCACGTCGTGGTGCTCATGCAGGAGAACCGATCCTTCGACCACTACTTCGGCACGCTCTCGCACGTCCGGGGCTTCTCCAAGGGGCCGGTCCCCACCCAGCGGGTGCGGGGCCGCACCTACCCGGTGTTCGACCAGTTCGGCTACGAGCCCGGCGTGGGCGTCACCGCCGACGGCTACCTCCAGCCCTTCCACCTGGTGAGCGACCCGCCCAAGGAGGACGGGCAGACCACCAACGACATCAGCCACAGCTGGGGGCCGCAGCACGACAGCTGGGACGACGGGGCCATGGACGGCTTCGTGCGCGCCCACCTCGCCGCCGACGGCGACGCCGACGGCCCGGTCACCATGGGGTACTTCACCCGGGCCGACCTCGCCTTCTACTACGCCCTGGCCGACGCCTTCACCATCTGCGACGGCTACCACTGCTCGGTGCTGGGCCCGACCGACCCCAACCGGGTGATGTCGGTCTCGGCCACCATCGACCCCGCCGGCACGGCGGGAGGTCCCGTGCTCGAGACCTACACCGGCGACCGCCAGACCCACTACGGCACCTTCACCTGGACCACGATGCCCGAGCGCCTGAGCGAGGCGGGGATCGGCTGGAAGGTCTACAACGACCCCACGGCCCTGACCGAGCTGAGCCCGTTCCCGTACTTCTCGGCCTACTGGGACCCGTCGACCCCGGCCCAGGCGGCCCTGGCGGCCCGGGCGCTCGCCCCCACCTACCCGGCATCCTTCGCAGCCGACGTTGCGGCGGGCACGCTGCCGGCGGTGTCGTGGATCATGCCCCCCCTGGCCGAGTGCGAGCACCCGGCGGCCCCGCCCGAGTACGGCGAGTACCTCGTGCAGCAGATCCTCCGGACCCTCGTGTCCAACCCCGACGTGTGGAGCCGCACGGTGCTGTTCGTGGTGTACGACGAGAACGGGGGCTTCTTCGACCACGTGGCGCCCCCGGTGCCACCGCCGGGCACGGCGGGCGAGTTCCTCACCGTCGACCCCCTCCCGGCGGCGGCGTCGGGCATCGCCGGTCCGGTGGGGCTCGGGTTCCGGGTGCCGTGCCTGGTGGTGTCGCCCTTCAGCCGGGGCGGCTACCGGTGCTCGGAGACCTTCGACCACACCTCGGTCCTGCGCTTCCTCGAGACCCGCTTCGGGGTCGAGGTGCCCAACCTCTCCTCGTGGCGGCGCTCGGTGACCGGCGACCTCACCGGCGCCCTGAACCTGCGGCGCCGGGCCGACACGTCGGTGCCGACCCTCCCGCCCACGTCCCTGGGCGACACCACCGTGGCCGAGCAGGCCGTGATCAACGCCCTGGCCGGGACCGAGGACGATGGCGTGCCCTACCCCCTCCCCACCACCAACGCCATGCCCCGCCAGGAGACGGCGCCCCGCCGCCCTCCGGTGCCGGGCTGAGCACCGCCCGGCGCCGGTACCGGGACCGTCCCGGCGCCGCCCTACGGGGTAGGCAGGAGGTGGTCGTCGATATCCTCACTTTTGAGGATGGCAGGGTAGGGCTCCGAACCTAGGGTTCCATTGTCCGGCGGGGTGACGGGCCACGGGCGCGCACCCTGGGAGCCGACGGATCCTGGTCTCAAGGGGGCACCGTGCAGCGGTCACGCAAGTGCGCATCGTGGTTGGTAGGGCTGCTTCTCCTCGGGATGGGCGTGGTTCCGGCGGTGACGGCCGGCGCCCCCGCCGCCAGCGCCTCGGGCGGGCTGCAGGGCAACGGCTCGGTGGAGGAGGCCTGGCTCACCGGCGCAACCCCTGGTGACAGCATCACCCTGCTGCAGAACGGCTCGCCCGTGGTCAACAGCGCCAACCCCGGCACGGCCGACTCCCTGGGCTCGCTCATCATCCGCAACCTCGACCCCGGCACCGGCTACCAGTGGGACGACACCACGGCCGGCCAGGAGACGGGGACCTTCTCGGTCCTGGCCCAGGGCGACAACCCGTCGGTGAACTCGAGCCTCTACACCGACCAGCCCATGCACCAGGGCCTCAACTACATCACCATGCGCGACGGCATCGAGCTGGCCGCCACCGTGCGCTTCCCCTACGGCGAGACCTGCACCACGGCGGCCCCCTGCCCCACCGTCATCGAGTACTCGGGCTACGGCACCGCCGCCCCCACCGACCCCATCCCCTACACCCTGGGGGAGTGCCCCGGGTCCCAGTGCGGCGACCCCAACCTCCTCCCCGACTCCTCCACCGACGTGGGGGCCGTGGTGGCCCGCATGGTCGGGTTCGCCACGGTGAGCCTCCAGATGCGGGGCACGGGGTGCTCGGGCGGGGCCTTCGACCTCTTCGGCTACCCCTCGGACTACGACGCCTACGACGCCATCGAGATCGTGGCCCACCAGGACTGGGTGGCCAACCACAAGGTGGGCATGGTGGGCATCAGCTTCTCGGGGCTGTCCGAGCTCCCGGCGGCGGGCACCGACCCACCCGGCCTGGCCGCCATCGCCCCCCTCAGCCCCACCGACGACCTGTTCTCCACCGGCTACCCGGGCGGCATCTTCAACAGCGGCTTCGCCGCCAGCTGGATCGACCAGCGCATCGACGACTCCATGCCGGCCGCCGCCTACAGCGGGGGGGCACTGGTGCCCCTGTCCTCGACCCCGGTGACCGACGTGGGCCAGCCCTGGACCTACTACGAGATCGACGCCGAGATGACCGCCGACGGGAGCTCCACCTGCCTCGCCAACCAGGCCCTGCACGGGGAGGCCGAGAGCCTGGCCAGCCTGGTGGGACCGCAGCAGGTGGCCCCGGGCACGGGGGCGGGGCGTGACCTGTCGCTGTTCGAGCGCCGCTCCATGAAGGACTGGGCCGTCCACATCACCGTGCCGGTGTTCGTCTCCGGCGCCCTCGAGGACGACCAGACCGGGCCGCAGTGGCCGGCGCTCATCGACGCCTTCCCGGCCAGCACCCACGTCTTCGCCAACATCGTCAACGGCGGCCACATCGACTCGTCCGACCCCCAGACCATGAGTCGCTGGCTCGAGTTCCTGGACATCTTCGTGGCCAACAAGGTGCCGGCCCAGCCCAACTTCCTGGGTGCCACGGTGCTCGACCTCTTCGCCAGCCAGGCGTCGGGGACCTCCAGCCAGGCGGCCCTGCCGGCCCTGCGCTTCACCACGGCCAAGACGGTGGCAAAGGCGGAGTCCCAGTTCATCAAGAAGACCCCCAAGGTCGAGGTGCTCTTCGACTCCGGGGCGGGCTCGGCCGGCCCCGGCGACCCCGACGCCCCCTACACCGACGCCTTCACCAGCTGGCCACCCAAGGGCAAGGTGCGCACCTTCTCCTTCGGCGCCGGCGGGACCATGAGCGAGAAGAAGCTCAAGCCCACCGCCACGTCTGGGAGCGCCACCTTCACCCTCGACCCCGGGGCCCGGCCCGCCACCGACCTGTCCTCGAGCGCCAACCCCTGGGCCGCCGACCCGCCCTGGGACTGGACCACGGTGCCTGCCGCCGACGGGATCGCCTTCCAGACCACCCCGTTCACCAAGGACACCACCTTCGTGGGCCCCGCCACCCTCGACCTCTACGTCAAGGCGGGCACCCCGGTGGAGGACTTCCAGGCCACCCTCACCGAGGTGAAGCCGGGGCAGAGCGAGGAGGAGTACATCACCTCGGGCTTCCTGCGCAGCTCCAACCAGGCCGAGAACAGCGACTCCACCAGCCTGTTCACCGACCCCACCTACCTGGGCGCCACCGACCTGTCGGCCACCAGGTACGAGTTGGTCAAGATCCCCATCGACCCCATCGCCCACACCTTCCGGCCCGGCACCGCCCTGCGGGTGGTCGTCTCGGCCCCGGGCGGGGACCGGCCCTCGTGGGAGTTCGACACCGTCGACACCACGAACCCCTCGGCCACGGTGGGCTTCGGTCCGGTGGCGGCCTCCGCCCTGGTGGTCAACCAGGTCAACGTCAAGAACGCCACCGCCGCCATCCCCACCTGCAGCCCCCTCGAGCTGCGGGGCGAGCCCTGCCGGGCCTACCAGGCCGAGGGCAACCAGTAGGCACGGGCCCGGGGGGAGGTCGGGGCCCGGCTCCGGGGTCAGCCCAGCCGGGCCAGGACGGGGTCGATGATCTCGTCGACGAGCCAGCGCGGCGGAGCGCCTGCACGTGGCCACGCCGACTGTGGTGAAGTCGGTGGCGCGCATGCAGACGGCGGGCCTGGTGACACGCCGCCGGGACGAGGCCGATCGCCGCCTCGTCCGCGTCGTGCTCACCGAACAGGGGAGGGCGGTCCAGGGCGCGGTGGAAGCGGCCCGGGACGAGCTCGAGCGGCGCGCCACGGCCACCCTCAGCGACGCGGAGCGGCGCACGCTCCTGCGGGCACTGCGCAAGATCATCGAGCAGCTCGGCGACGCCACACCCATGGGATGACCCGCCGAGCGCGCTCGGTCCGATGCGGGCCGATGCCGGCCGTCAGGCCGAGTCGCGCATCCGGGTGGTGCGGTGCACGGGGTCGGTGTCGACCTTGGGGATGACGTGGCGCCCCATGAGCTCGATCATCTCCAGGGTGTCCTCGATGGGAGCGGTCCCGATCGACACCACCAGCTGGTCCGCCCCGGCGGACTCCCAGCGCCGGCACTGCGACAGCGCCTCGTCGGGATCGCCCACGATCACCGCCCCCATGGCCCCCATGGCCTCGACGGTGGCGGTGTCGTAGTCGGGGAGGATCTCGGGCCAGTACGGCACGCCGGCGGGGTGGGGGAAGGTGTCGTGGTAGCGGAAGACCTGGCTCTGGAAGTAGTTGGTCTTGGCCGCCACGGCCGAGCGAACGGCGGCGTCGTGGTCCCCCTTCACGAAGGCGGCCGTGGTCACGCAGATGTTGTCGTTGACGAAGGCCCCGATGGGCTCGGCCTCGCCGATGGCCCGCTTGTAGCCTCCCGCCACCCGCTCCATGTCGCCCAGGTCGCCGACGGAGAAGCCGAGCACCCCCAGGCCCTTGCGGGCGGCCATCTCGTAGCTGCTCGGGTTGCCCGCCGCGTACCACATGGGCGGGTGCGGCTTCCTCCACGGCTTGGGCAGGATCCGGCGGGGCGGCAGCGACCAGTACTTCCCCTCGTAGCCCTGGTAGGTGTCCTGCATCCACATCTTGGGGAACTCGCCGATCACGTCCTCCCAGATCTCCCTGGTGCGCGACAGGTCCTCCATCCCGGGGAGGAAGGCCAGGATCTCGTGGCTCCCCGCCCCCCGTCCCGTGCCGAACTCGAAGCGCCCCTGGGTGAGGTGGTCGAGCATGGCCACCCGCTCGGCCACCTTGGCGGGGTGGTTGAGCTGGGGAAGGGGGTTGAAGATGGCGGCCACCACGTGGATCCGCTCGGTGGCGTGGGCCAGGTACCCGGTGACCACGTCGCTGGCGGACAGGTGCGAGTACTCGTCGAGGAAGTGATGCTCGGGGACGAGCACGTACTTGAAGCCGGCCCGGTCGGCGGCCTCCACCGCCCGCAGCTCCTCCATGATCACGGTGTGCTCGGCGTCGGGATCACCCTGGCGCCGGAAGACCGGGACGTAGTTCTGGATGAAGATGCCGAATTCCACGTCGCCTCCTGGTTCAGGACGGCCCGGCCGGGAGGCCGAGCTCGGCCGTGCCCGTCAGGTGTTCGCCGAGATCGTTGACGGCCCGGAAGGCCACCTGCACGAGACCCTCGTCGCCGCTGCGCTCCAGCCCGGTGACGGTGCCGGTGTAGCGCAGGCGGCTACCGGGGAACATGGGCACCCCGAGACGGACGGCCAGGCGCCGGACCATGGCGTCGGGGCCGGCCCAGTCGGTGAGGAAGCGGCTGGCGTAGGCCGTGTCGGAGAGGATGTTCATGAAGATGTCGGGAGCACCCTGGGCGTTGGCGTAGTCGCGGTCGTGGTGGACCGGCATGAAGTCGCGTGTGGCGATGGCGCCTGCAACCACCACCGTGGCGGTGACCTCGATCTCGAGCGGCGTGAGCTCGTCCCCCACCGCCAGCCCGGCGAAACGCCGGGTGGGAGGGGCCGGAGCGGGCCGGGGCGGGCCGGCCGTCACGACGGTGCCGCCCTGGGGTCGAACTTGAGGATGCGGAAGCTCTGGCGCCCCACCACCTCGCCCGCCCCGTCGGTGTACGTCGTGACCCAGGTCACGAAGCGGGCCGGACCGAGCCGGGTCTGCTTCTCCTCCGACACCGACTCGATGACGGTGGAGGCCGAGACCGTCTCCCCCGGACGCAGGTAGCGCACGATCTCGAACTCCGAATTGGTGGCCAGCGTGCCGGTGAGCCCGGCCTCGTCGAAGACGGCCAGGGGACCGCTCTCACTCGTCTCGATGGGCGAGCCGCCCCGCTCGCGAATGCCGGTGATGCGGGGGGTGGCCATGGTCCAGGTCTGGAGCATGAGGGGTGGCGCCACGATCCCGCCGAAGCGCGACGCCGCCGCTGCCTCGGGATCGGTGTAGACGGGATTGGCGTCCTCGAAGGCGGCGGCCCAGTGGCGGATCATGGGCACGTTGACGGGATCGGGAGCCACGTGGGGTGCGCCCGAGCCCATGGGGCGGCCGGCCAGGGCGGCCAGCCGGGCGTCGAGGGATTCCCCGTCGCCGGGGCGTCCCTCTCCCCCGGGGCGCGTGACGCTCGTGTCCCCGTCGCCCCCCGCGCCCTCCACAGCCCTTGTTCCTAGACGGTGGGCCCGCCCGTTGTCTATCCACGAGGGCGACCCTCCCGCCCCGTCGCGCCGATCCCCCGACGACGCCGTCACCGACGCCGGACACCCCACCGTCGGCCCCCGCCGGCCGGTGCTCCCGCCGTCGGGCGTGCGGGCCACGGCGGTCTCCAGCCACGGCACGGGCGGCGAGGCCGCCGGCCCCTCGCCGGAGAGGTCGCCGGCGCGCCCAGGGGCCCCCGGTCCCGGCACCGAGGGGTGGGCGTGGTCGTCGCCGCCGGGCGCGACGGCCACCACGTCGGCTCGCTCCCGTCGCCGCCCGTCTTCAACTTTATGGTTGACAACCGGCCGTCCGAACGCCAGTATTCAACCAGTCAGGGTAACTATCAATTCTTGACACGTACGTGTCATGGGTATATAGTGCCCGTATGGCCGCTCGCAACCGCAACTCAGTCGCTCAGACGGGGTGCTCAGACTCCCAGATGACCTACTCCAGGTTCCTGGAGCTATTCCCTGACGACGCCGCGTGCCTGGAGTACCTGCGGGGCAAGTTCTTCCCCGATGGCACCGAGTGCCCCAACTGCCACAAGG
>DATJOV010000481.1:0-5997 GCA_035506735.1 Acidimicrobiales bacterium
CCGGCCACCTCCTCGTCGGTGAGGGTGTGGTCGAGCGAGCACAGGCGCAGGTGGTAGGCGAGGCTGCGGGTGCCGGCGGGGGTGCCCGGCCCCCGGTAGACGTCGAAGAGCTCCACCGACTCGAGCACCTCGCCCCCGGCCCGGCGCAGGGTGGCGGCCACCGCGCCGGCCGGCACCCCCTCGTCCACCACGAAGGCCAGGTCGATGTCGGCCGAGGGGAAGCGGCTCACGGGGCGCACGAGCGGGCTGCGGCGGGGCGTCTCAGTGAGGAGGATCCCGAGGTCGATCTCGAGCCACCCCACCCGGCGGCCGGCATCGAGGCCGAAGGCCTCGAGCGCCCCGGGGTCGACCTCGCCCACCACCCCGAGGCGGAGGCCGGGGCCGTCCCCGCCCACCCGCAGCTCGGCCGCCCGGGTGGGGTGCAGGCCGGGCCACGGCGCCGCCTCGAGCTCGACCCCCTCGATCCCGAGGGCGTCGGCCACCAGGGTCCAGGCGGCCGCGGCGGTCCGGGCGTCGTCGCCCTCGGCCGCCAGGGCCACGCCCAGCATCTCCCGCTCGTCGATGACGGTGGCGCCGTCGTGGGCCATGGCCCGGGCCACGCGCCCGGCATCGGGGGGCGGGAAGACGTGGCCCACCTCGAAGAGGCGCAGGGCGGGCTGGCGGCGGTCGGCGTTGAAGGCCAGGGCCCGCACCATCCCGGGGAGGAGGGTGCGGCGCAGCTCGCTCTCGTCCGGGCCGAGGGGATTGGCCACCCGCACCCCGGGGCCCAGGCCCACCCGCCCGTGGTCGTCGGGCCCGAGCAGCGACGGCGTCCAGGCCTCGTGGGCCCCGAGGCCGGCCACCATGTCCCGTACCCGGCGCCGGGCCCGCTGGTAGGGCGTGAGCGCCCCCACCTGCGGGGCGAAGGGACGCCGCCGGGGAAGCCGGCCGTAGCCGAGGTGGCGGGCCACCTCCTCCACCACGTCGATCTCGCGCTCGGTGTCGGGCCGGAAGGTGGGCACCGTCACCTCGAGCACCCCGGGCTCGGGGTCCGTGGTGGCGAAGCCGATGGGGTGGAGGAGCGATGCCACCACGGCGTCGTCGAGGTCGGTGCCGAGCACGGCGTTGACCCGGGCCACCCGCACCCGCACCCGGGCCGGGCCCGGGACCGGGCCGCGCACGTCGATGCCCGTCCCCGCCACCACCGCCCCGGCCCCGAGGAGCTGGCCCAGCCGGGCCACGGCCCGGTCGATCCCCTCGGGGTCGCACCCCCGCTCGAAGCGGGCCGAGGCCTCCGAGCGCAGGCCCAGGCGCTTGGAGGTGCGGGCGATGGCCATGGGGGTGAAGTAGGCGGCCTCGAGCAGCACCCGCCCGGTGGCCGGGGTGATCTCGCTGGCGGCCCCGCCCATGATCCCGCCGATGCCCACCGGCACGTCCTCGGCGTCGCAGATGAGGCAGTCCCGGCGGTCGTCCCCGATCCCCACCGACCGGGTGCCGAAGGCCCGCTCGACCCCGTCCAGGGTGACGAGGGTCTCCCCCCGGCGCGCGGCGCGCACCCGCAGGCCCCCGCCCCCGAGCCGGTCGAGGTCGTAGGGATGGGTGGGCTGGCCCAGCTCGAGCATGACGTAGTTGGAGGCGTCGACGACGCTGTTGATGGGGCGCATGCCCGCCAGGGTGAGGCGCCGGGCCATCCACGCCGGGGAGGAGCCCACGACCACGTCGGCCAGGAGGCGGGCGGTGAAGCGGGGGCACAGGTCGTCGTCGACCACGGTGACCGAGGCCGCCGCGGCGGTGCCGAGGGCGGGGTCGGCCGCCACCGTCGGCTCGGGGATGGCGAAGGGCAGGCGCAGGGCGGCCGCCAGGTCGCGCGCCACCCCGGCCACGCACCAGGCGTCGGGGCGGTTGGCCTCGACGGCGATGTCGAAGACCACGTCGGGGCCGACGGCGAGCGCCTCCACCAGGGGGCGCCCCGGCTCGACCCCCTCGACGCCGGGACCGGCCCCGTCCGCCACCACCAGGATCCCCTCGTGGTCGTCGGAGAGCCCGAGCTCGCGCCCCGAGCACAGCATGCCGTTGGACACCACCCCCCGCATGGTGCGCCGGGAGATGGCGAAGTCGCCCGGCAGGACCGCGCCCACCGGGGCGAAGGGGACCACGTCGCCGGGGGCGAAGTTCCACGCCCCGCACACCACCTCGACCGGGCCCGCGCCGGCCTCCACCACCACGCGCCGGATCTTGTCGGCCCCGGGGATGGGGGCGATCTCGAGCACCCGGGCCAGGACCACGTCCTCCAGGTGCTCGCCCACCCGGACGACCTCCTCCACCACCAGCCCCAGCTCGTCCAGGGTGGTGGCCAGGTCGGCGGGATCGCCCTCGAAGGGGGCGAAGTCGCGCAGCCAGGACAGCGGGACGCGCACCGGGGCCTCAGACCTGGCGCAGGATGCGCACGTCGTTCTCGAGCAGGACGCGCATGTCGGGGATCTCGTGGCGCATCTGGGCGCAGCGGTCGATGCCGAAGCCGAAGGCGAAGCCGGTCCAGGTCTCGGCGTCGACGCCCACGGCGGCCAGCACGGCGGGGTCGACCATGCCGCAGCCCCCGAGCTCGATCCAGCCCGTGTGGGAGCAGGTGCGGCACCCCGCCCCCTTGCAGATGGTGCAGGTGATCTCGAACTCGGCCGACGGCTCGGTGAAGGGGAAGTACGAGGGCCGCAGGCGGGCGTGGATGTCGGGGCCGAAGTAGGCGGTGGTGAAGGTCTCGATGGTCCCCGCCAGGTCGGCGAAGCTGATGCCCCGGTCGACCACGAGCCCCTCGATCTGGTGGAAGGTGGGGATGTGGCGGGCGTCGGGGGTGTCGCGGCGGTAGCAGGTGCCGGGCATCACGGCGTAGACGGGCGGCCCCTGGCGCTGCAGGAGGCGGATCTGCACGGGCGAGGTGTGGGTGCGCAGGAGCACGGTCTCGGGCTCGCCCAGCTCGAGGTACAGGGTGTCCCACATGCCCCGGGCCGGGTGGGCGGGGGGCATGTGCAGGGCCTCGAAGTTGTACCAGTCGGTCTCGGCCTCGGGGCCCTCGGCCACGGCGAAGCCCATGCCCACGAAGACGTCCTCGAGCTCGTCCCGGGTGCGCTGGACCAGGTGGAGCCGGCCCCGGGTGGGGGGAGCCACCAGCTCGGTCAGGTCGAGGCGCTCGGCCTCGAGGCGGGCGAGGCGCTCGGCCCCCTCGAGCTGGTCCCGCCTGGCCTCGAGGAGCTCCTCGATGCGCCGGCGGGCCTCGTTGAGCCGCTGCCCGGCGGCGGGGCGGTCGGCGGGGTCGAGCGCCCCGAGCCGCTGGCGGGCCCGGGTCAGGGCCGAGCGCTTGCCCACGAGCTCGGTCCGGGCCTCGTCGAGCTCGGTCGTGGTGGTGGCCGCCCCCACGGTGGCTGCCGCCGCCGCCACCAGGGCCTCGACGTCGAGCTCGCCCTCCCCCGCCCCGGACTCGCCCTCCCCCGACGCCGTCATCGGGCCCCTCCCATGGCGTGCAGGTTAGAGCGCCGGCGCGCCACCTCGAAGCAGAGCACGGCGGCCGCGCTGGACACGTTGAGCGACTCCGCCCCGCCCCCGAGGGGGATGGTGACGGCGGCGTCGAGGACCGCCGCCAGGGGGGCCGGCACCCCGTGGGCCTCGTTGCCGAGCACCAGGGCCAGGGGGGGCACCAGGGGGGCGTCGGTGTAGGGCGTCCCGCCCCGGGTGGCCGCCGCCACCCGCCGCAGACCCCGCCGTCCCAGGTCCCCGAGCACGTCGGCCGCCGCCCCCTCGGCCACGACCACGGGGAGGTGGAGCACCGACCCGGCCGAGGCCCGCACCGTCTTGGGGTTGAAGGGGTCGACCGTGCCCGCCGCGCACACCACGGCGTCGGCCCCCGCCGCGTCGGCCACCCGGATCACCGCACCGGCGTTGCCCGGGTCGCGCACCTCGGCGCACACCACCACGAAGGGATCGGGGGGAAGGTCCTCGAGGGAGGCGTCCGGGATGGCCACCACGGCCAGGACGGGCTGGGGGGTCACGGTGTCGGCCACGCGCTCGAGGACACCGGGCCCGAGGTCGAAGACCCGGGCCCCGGCCCCGAGGGCCGCCTCCAGGGTGGCCAGGAGCTCGGGGTCGGCCCTCCCCCCGGCGCCCACGAAGACGGCCTCGACCGGGGCCCCGGCCGCCAGGGCGCCCCCCAGGAGCTTGACCCCCTCGACCACGAAGACCCCCTCCGAGCGCCGCACGCTGCGCCGGCGCAGGAGCTTGCGCAGGCGCTGCACCCGTTGGTGGGTGAAGGCGAGGGAGGAGCTCAGGACGGGTTCCCGGCCTCCGCCCCCACGGCGGCCCGGGCGCCGTCGGACCCGCCCTCCTCGGTCAGGGCGGCGGTGGCCACCCCCACCAGGCGGGAGAAGGCGTCGGGGTCGGTCACGGCCAGGTCGGCCAGCACCTTGCGGTCGACGTCGACCTCGGAGCGGCGCAGGCCGGCGATGAGCCGGCTGTAGCTGGTGCCGTTGGCACGGGCGGCGGCGTTGATGCGCTGGATCCACAACCGCCGGAAGTCGCCCTTGCGGGCCCGGCGGTCACGGTAGGCGTACTGCAGGGAGTGCATGACCGCCTCGTTGGCGGCCTTGAAGGTCCGGCTGCGGTTGCCGTAGTAGCCCTCGGCCTGCTCGAGGACGGCACGGCGGTGCTTCTTGGCGTTGATCGCTCGCTTCACCCTGGCCATGACGAGCTCCTTTCGTGGGCGTGGACTGGGACGGGGGGGCGGCGCCCTCCACCGTCGGTGCGGACCGGGCCGGCCCCCTCTCGGGACCGGGTCAGCGGCCGAGCAGCCGCCGCACCTCCCGGCGGTCGGCGCCCGACACCTCGACCTCGCGTCCGAGGCGCCGGGTGCGCACGCTCGACTTCTTCTCGAGCAGGTGGGACCGGTTGGCCTGGCCACGGCGCAGGCGGCCCGTCCCGGTGATCTTGAAGCGCTTGGCGGCGCCCCGGTCGGTCTTCATCTTGGGCATCTCAGCGTCCTTCCTCGCCGGCGCTCTCGCCGGTCCCCTCCCCGGCCGGGGCCGGTGCGCCGTTCCCCGACGCCTCGGTGGCGAGGGGGCCGTCGGGCTCCTCCCCCTCGTCGTGGTGGGCGGCCCGGGCCGCCGCCGACTGCTTGGCCCGCTTGTCGGGGGCCAGCACCATCACCATGTTGCGGCCGTCCAGCCTGGGCTCGGACTCCACCCTCGCCGTCCCGTCGACCTCGAGCGCCACGCGGTCCAGGATCTTCTTCCCGAGCTCGGGGTGGAAGACCTCGCGGCCCCGGAACATGATCGTGACCTTCACCTTGTGGCCCTCGCCCAGGAACTTGCGCACCTGCCGGGTCTTGGTGTCGAAGTCCCCCGGCCCGATCTTGGGCCGGTACTTCATCTCCTTGATCCCGACACTGGTGGTCTTGCGCCTGGACTCCTTGGCCTTCTGCGCCTCGTCGAACTTGAACTTGCCGTAGTCCATGATGCGGCACACGGGCGGGTTGGCCAGGGGTGCCACCTCGACCAGGTCGAGATCGAGCTGACGGGCGATGGCCAGCGCCTCGGGGAGGGGACGGATCCCCAGCTGCTGCCCCTCGGGGTCCACCAGGCGCACGTCACGGGCGCGGATGCGGTCGTTGATCCTGGGCTCGTTGGTCGTCGTGATCGTGGCGATGCGACATCACTCCCGTCATGGATCGGCACCGGGTCTCCCCGGAGCCGTCAGCGGAAGCGCGGTCACTGCCCACGGTGCGCCCGGATCCCGGACCACCCTGCGAACCCGGCGCACCTTCCCGGTGGCGGGTGGGGGCGACACGCTCGGCGTGACCCCGCTTTTCCTGTTGGCTCGGCGGCCTACGCTACCAGGGTGAGCAGCCTCTGGACACCCGACGGCGAGCACCGCGTGCGACCCTCCGGCACCCCGTCTGCGGCCCCGGCCGGCCCTCCCGGCTCCCCCACCCCGCCCGGGGCGGGCGGCGGCCCCGGGGCGGCCCCCCCCCCCCGG
>DATJOV010000482.1:0-2926 GCA_035506735.1 Acidimicrobiales bacterium
CGACGCCCCCGCCGCGCCGGACGACGACGGCGCGGCCGACGCCGACGCAGCCGCCGCGCCGGCGCCGGCCGACGGCGCCGCGGTGGCCGCACTCGTGGACCGGCTGCGCCACGAGCAGGTCGTGCTGCACACCGAGCTCGAGCAGGCCCGGCTGCAGGTGGCCTCCATGCAGGCCAGTCCCTTCTGGCGGGCCCGCCGGCTCTACATGGCGCTGCGCCACCCCGGCTCGGCCCGCTCCTGAAGGCCGGCCGGGCCGGCCCGAGGGTCCGGGTCGGCCCGAACCCCACCGCTATGCTGGCCGGGCCGTGTCGGTCCTCCTCAGCGTGGTCATGCCCACGCACGACCGCGCCGCCGACCTCGAGCGGGCCGCCGCCTCGGTCCTGGCCCAGGACGTGGACCACCTGGAGCTGGTGGTGGTGGACGACGCCTCGGGCGACGACACCCCCGAGGTCCTCGGGCGCCTGGCCGGGCGCGACGCCAGGGTGCGCGTGGTCCGCACCGAGGGCCCCCTGGGGCCGTGCGAGGCCCGCAACCGGGGCCTGGCCGTGGCCCGGGGCGAGCTCGTGGCCTTCTGCGACGACGACGACGCCTGGTTCCCGGGCGTGGGCCGGGCCGTGACGGAGTTCCTTGCCGCCCACCCCGACGTGGTGGCGGCCTCGGCCTGGCACGTGGTGGCCCACCGGGCCGACGGCGCCACGGCCGTGTTCCGCGGGCCCCTGCGCTACGACAGCTCGCACCTGCTGTGGCAGAACGTCATCGCCCTGCCCTTCGCCGTGGTGCGCCGGACCCTCCTGTCCTTCGACGTGGGCTTCGATCCCGACCTCCCCACCGGGGAGGACTGGGACCTGTTCCTGCGCTGCTCGTTCGAGGGCCCCGTGCGCACCGTGCCGGTGGTGGGCTACCTCTACACCCAGCACGGGGGGGCACGCGTGACGCGCACCGCCGACGCCCAGGCCGTGGGCCGGCGCAACTTCGTGCGCAAGCACGGGGCCCGCATGTCGGGCCCGTGCCGCCTCTACCACGAGACCGTCCTGGCCGGCTACGCCGAGGGCCGGGCCGGCATGCGCCACCGTCTGCGCCGCCCCGGGACGCCCGCCCGTGACGCCGCCGCCGTGGCCGCCGTCCTGGCCGCGAGCGCGGCGGCGGCCCGCCTCGGGCAGCGGCGGGGCGATCCGGGTCTGCAGGCCCGCCTCATGACCCGCCTGGTGGGGGGGAGGGGCGGGGGGTCGACCACGCCGGGCCCGGCGCCCTCGAGGGCGGGAGCCGGCCCTGTCGGCGGCTGAGGACCCGCTGCCGTCGCTGCGGCGGGCCGGACCCGGTGACGCCGCCGCCGTGGCCCGGCTGCACGCCGCGCTCATCGGCGAGGGCTTCCTGTCCAGCCTCGGCCCCCGCTTCCTGGGCCGCCTGTACCGGCGGGTGGCGGACTCGGGCGACTGCTTCGTGCTGGTGGCCGACGCCGGCGCGGGCCCGGCCGGCTTCATCGCCGGGGCCATGTCGCTGGGCCGCCTCTACCGCCGCTTCGTGGTGCGCGACGGGATGGCGGCGTTCGCCGGCGCCCCCGTGCGCCTCCTGTCCGCCCTCCCCCGCGTCCTCGAGACCCTGCGCCACGGCGGCGGCGGCGACGACGACGTGGCCGGGGCCGAGCTCCTGGCCGTGGCCGTGGACCCGGCGTGGCGGGGACGGCACCTGGGGACGGCCCTGGTGGAGGGGTTCCTGGCCGAGGTGGCCCGCCGGGGCGCCACCACGGCCCGGGTGGTGGTGGGGGCCGACAACGCCGCCGCCGTGGCCATGTACCGGCGCTCGGGCTTCGAGCCGGCCCGGAGTTTCGAGCTGCATCCGGGCACCACCTCGCTCCTGCTCACCACGCCGGTGGCGCCGCCGCCCGGTCCCACCGTGACGGGGCCACCGTGATGCGCGTCATCGTGGCCGGCGCCGGGTCCTTCGCCGCCGCCGCCGCCCTCACCCCGCTGGCCATGGCCCTGGCCCGGCGCACGGGCGTGGTCGACCACCCCGGACCGCTCAAGCCCCAGGCCGCCCCCGTCCCCTACCTGGGCGGGGTGGCCGTCCTCCTCGGCCTGGGGGTGGGCCTCGGGCTCGGCCACCCCGTGCTGGCGGCGCCGCTCGGGGGGGCGGCCCTCCTGGGGGTGCTCGACGACGCCGCCGATCTGCCCGCTGCGGCCCGCCTGGTGGGCCAGGTGGCGGTGGGGGTGGGGGTGGCCCTGGCCGTCCCCACCCGGATCGGCGGGGCGGGCGGGGGGGCCCTGGTGGTGCTGGTGACCGTGCTGCTCGTGAACGGGGTCAACTTCCTCGACGGGCTCGACGCCCTGGCCGCCTCGGTCACGGCCCTGGCCTGCGTGGCCTTCGCCCTCGTGGTGGGGGGGCCGGGCCGGGTGGTGGCCGTGGCCGGGGCGGGGGCCCTGGCCGGGTTCCTCCTCTACAACCGGCCCCCGGCCCGGGTGTACCTGGGCGACGCCGGCTCCTACCTCCTCGGTGCCCTCCTGGCGGCCCTGGTGGCCACGGCGTGGGCGGCGCCGGTGCGGTCCGAGGTGAGCGCGGCCGCCCTTGCCCTCGTGGCCCTGCCCGTGGGCGAGGTGGCCTTCGCCGTGGTCCGGCGGGTGCGGGACCACCGCCCCGTCACCGTGGGGGACCGGCGCCACCCCTACGATCTGGCGGTGCAAGCGGGATGGTCGGGGCCGGCGGCGGCGGCCGCCTATGCCGGCGCCGAGGCGCTGGCCGGTGCCGTGGCCGTGGGCAGCGCCAGGGCCCCAGCCCTGGTGGTCCCCGTGGTGGCCGTGGTGGCGGTGGCCGTCGTGGTGGTGGGCGTGGCCGGGGCGTGCGGCGCCCTCTCCCCCGGTCCGGGGTCCGGGACGTGAGCCGCGTCTACCTCTCCCCCCCCGACGTGGGCGAGGAGGAGCGGGTCCTGCTC